>NZ_JBEEAB010000040.1:0-22240 GCF_040120725.1 Actinopolymorpha sp. B9G3
AAACCGGACGTCATCACGTTGTCGTCGCACACGAAGAAGGGCAAGGCCAACAGCCCTGCCCACGCACACACTCACCCCCGATGACGCCGACCTACCCCCGCGTCCTCATAAGGAGTGACGGCTAACACTCCCCCTGCCGGAGACCTCCCACAGGGAGCAAGTGTCAAGATCTGGGTCACTCCTCTACCGGTAAGACCCGTCGTGCTGGGTTCGCACGGGGACTGTGCACTGAACGGCGCCTCTCTGTGTCAAGTTGATCTTGATTTTCGGCGTTGTACGGTGTTCCTGGTGGGTCTGGGAAGTGACTTGTCCGAAGAGCTGATGTTCGGGGTTTCAGTCAGCCACGCTGGACGTTTGAGCCGTCCCCGAGTGTCCTCCTGGACCTGCCGCTAGCTTGTGTTCTGCGTCGTGGAGAAGCTGGCGGTAGACGGCGTCGGATAGGCGCCGTTTCAGGCATCGCATGGCTTCTTTGTGGCTCTTACCGTCGGCTCGCTTGCGCTGGTAGTAGGTGCGGCCTTCGGTGTCGTGGCGGATCTGGGTCAACGCCATCATGTGCAGCGCATGGTTGAGCTGACGGTCCCCGGCCCGGGACAGCCGGTGTCGTTTCACGTCACCGGAGGAGACCTCGATGGGTGCGGTGCCGTTGTAGGCGGCGAACGCTGCGGCGGATCGGAACCTGTGCACGTTGCCGACGCGGGCGAGGATCTTGCCGGCCAGGCCGGTTCCGATGCCGAACAGCTCGGTCAGGGTGCTGCCGGTGTGGTCGAGTGCGGTAGCGATGTCGGCGTCGGCAGTGCAGATGCGGCGTTCGAGACGACGAACCTCGGCTACCAGGTCGACCGCCAACTGCCGGAACGTTCTTCCCGCGACATCGCGTGGCCGCACCCCGCGCAGCAGGCCGGCCGCGGCATCGGCGCTCAGCTGGGTGGGTGCGCCGGCCGGGACGAGCTTGGTGAGCAGCACATGTAGCCGGTTGATGGTCTGGGTGCGTTGCTTGACCAGATCGTCGCGGTGCTCGACGACGGCACGCAGTGCGGTGATGGCGTTATCGATGCTGGTCGACTGCAACCCTGCTGCGGTCAGGGCTGCGATGCCGACTGAGATCGCGTCAGCGTCGTCGTTCTTGCGTCCATGGCCGGACGAGAGCATGCGCACCCGGGCAGCCAGTTTCGCCGGTACGTCAACGGGGTCGATACCGTCAGCGCCCAGCCGGTTGGAAAGCGGCGCTCCCAATCCGGTGGCTCCCTCGATTGCCCATGTCACGGCTGGCCAGCGACGGGCAAAACGGCGCAACTGTCGGTATCCGTCCCGGCTGACTGGGACCCGTAGCGTCGCCAGCGGCTGCAAGTTCGAGTTCACCGCAGCTGCGGTCCACGATGCCTTGTGCGGATCGATCGCGATCACCACAGGGGCAGATCGCAAAGCCGTGCGTGCCAAAGGAAAACCTCCTCTAGAGATGACCATGTGAGCGAGGAGGGCACACCAACTATCGGCTACGCAGGCCTCTCTTCAGCCACTCCCACACCCGGCGGCGATGGCCGGGCCGCAAGCCGTTCGCGAGTCAACCCAACATGAGGCGACAGGTGTTTCCCGAGCCAAACCTGGCCACCGCCTAGGAAGATCATGGCTGCAGACCATGCTCCCTGCCGGTATTGAACAAGTTGGTGTTTCCGGCTCGACACGCCGGGCTGGGTCCGGCGGGATGGGCACGGACAGTGATGACATCTGGGGCCATGGGGTCTCGACAGCAGAAGACGGATGACGGTGGGCAGCGGCGGTCTGCAGAGCAGGCCGCCGCTGCGGCGATGGTGGCGCAGGCTCGGGAGCGTGGCCTGGCGCTGACTGGCCCGGACGGGCTGTTGAAGTTGTTCACCAAGAATGTGCTGGAGACAGCACTGGGTGAGGAGATGACCGAGCACCTCGGGCACGAGAAGAATCGTGTCGAGCCTGACCGGGAGTCTGCCAACATTCGTAACGGCACGAGGAAGAAGACGGTCACCTCCGAGGCGGCTGGTGAGGTGGAAATCGAGGTTCCACGAGATCGGGAGTCCACATTCGAGCCGAAGATCGTGAAAAAGCGGCAGCGGCGCCTGACTGGTGTCGATGAAATCGTGCTGTCGCTGTACGCGAAGGGCTTGACTACTGGGGAGATCTCGGCGCACTTCACCGAGATTTATGGCGCATCGGTTTCCAAGGAGACGGTTTCTCGGATCACCGACAAAGTCATCGAGGAGATGAACGACTGGGCCAGCCGTCCGCTGGAGCCGGTCTACGCCGCGGTGTTCATCGACGCGGTAGTGGTGAAGGTGCGTGACGGGCAGGTGGCCAACCGGCCCTTCTACGCCGCTATAGGGGTCACCACAGACGGCTGCAAGGACGTGCTGGGCTTGTGGGCCGGCTCGGGCGGCGAGGGTGCGAAGTTCTGGATGAGTGTGCTGGTGGATCTAAAGAACCGTGGCGTCAAAGACGTGTTCTTTCTCGTCTGCGATGGGCTGAAAGGCCTACCAGAGGTGGTGGGGCAGGTGTGGCCCCAGACCATCGTCCAAACCTGCATTATTCACCTCATCAGGAATTCATTCCGCCTCACCTCGAGGAAGCACTCTGATGGCCTGAAGCGCGATCTCAAAGCTATCTACGCCGCACCCAACGTCGGAGCCGCGGAAAACGCACTCGAGGAGCTCGCCGATAAATGGTCAGCGAAATACCCGGCGATGGTCCGGTTATGGCGTAACGCCTGGACCGAATTCGTTCCATTCCTGGACTACGACATCGAGATAAGGCGGATGATCTGCTCGACAAACGCCATCGAATCCCTCAACGCGCGTTACCGCCGAGCGGTACGGGCACGTGGGCACTTCCCAACCGAGCAAGCGGCGATGAAGTGCCTGTACCTTGTGACCCGCAGCCTCGACCCCACAGGGGCCGGAGCTGCGCGATGGATGGTGCGTTGGAAGCCAGTGATCAACGCATTCGCCATCACCTTCGGTGACCGCTGGCCGGTGACCGAGACCTACTAACACCAACCGCCGGAAACACCGTTCGTGTTACGGACCCTTCGCACGAGACCGCACTTTCGCAGAGTCCAGAAGACGTGGCCTAGCAGCTGTCGCTGGTGGTCGTTGTGGCGCAGCTGTGCGGCAATCCGACGCCAATGATGGCTGTCCGCGGTCAGGAAGGCGGACCGAGACAACCGCCTATCGCCGCAGTGTGTCTTCAGGGCATGGGATCGTTTTCGACTGCCGCCCGGACGGGCGCGAGCATGGCTTTGGGGATCATGCTGATGCTCACAGCTGGGGGATGTGGCACGTCGCAAGAACCGCTGGGCGAGGTCACACGTGATTCGCCTTGCCCATCGCCTGCCCTGGAGGACGGAAAACTGCCGGCAATGGAGGCGCGGGCGTGTCTTCTGCCAGGACGCAAACTGTCTGTAACCCTCCTAGGTAGTGGATCTTGCAAACCACGGCCGGTGGAGATGAGCGTGGAGTCGCGCCGCGTGCTGCGCATAGCGGTACGCCCTGACGTTGGGTCAGGTGGCGGCGTATGTAGCGCCGACATCTCGCCTGCTCACACGACCCTCCAGCTGCCCGAGGGGGTAGCGGTACAGACTGGTCTGCGGGTCCACGTGGTTGATGGTGATGGGTCTGGGTTCTGGCTCGATGCAAGACCACGGTCAAAGTCTTGAACTGCGCGTCCGAAGCGACACACTGACATAGACAGGGGCAGGCAACATGATCAGGAGTTGGCCAGGCGCACGCCACAGCCAGTCGACCGCGTGGTCATGTGCGGAGACAACGCCCCTGCACTTCGCAGATTCGGACTAGGCGGCGAAGGGCTCGGTGCTCGTCGTAGAGCTAGCCGGTGGCGAGGCAGTGGTGAACCATGCCGCACATTCGGTTGAACAGGTTGCGTTGGGCGGCTGCGTGGCGGTCGCCTCGGTCGCACCGGCGGGAGCTTGGCGCCGGGATGCTGGTGGAAGGCTTCGATGGTGGCTTCGGCCAGCTCCTCGCAGTTGGCGATGGCGGCGTTCAGCATCGCCAGCAGAGCCAGTACCTGGCGAGCGAAGGCACGCTCGACCTGAGCAGGCTGGCGCATGTACTCGGCGCCGAAGATCAGGTGAAGCCGTTCCGCGGAGGCGGACAACCGGCGACTGCGGCCCGCCTTGACCAACAACCTTGTCAGCCTCGCCACAGTGGGCCTGGCTGCCTTTTCCGGGTCCGGAGCGGTCTCGAGCAGCATCCGCGCTACCGGTGCGGCCAGACCGTCCTCCAGGCTGGCGGCAACCTTCAGCATGGCCGGATGGTACTCCCGGAGCAGACTGCGTAGCCGTAACACGACGGCGGTGGGGTCCCACACCGCGTCTTGCTGGGCTCTTGCCAGTACACGGACCGCTTGCGCCAGCTCGCTGTCGGTGGTACCTGCCGTGGACGGCAGCGTCGGTGCGCAGGATGTTAGCCAGCACCAGAGCGTCGCCGGCATCGGACTTCTTCCGCGTCGCCGAGTACCGGTCGCGATACCCCGACACTGCTAGCGGGTTGATCGCATACACCGGACGACCGGTCGCGCGCAGACAGGCGACAAGTAGACCGCGCGAGGTTTCGATCGCTACCGGGATCGGATTTTCGGCCGTGTCGCCGTGCGCGGCCAATAACGCCAAGAGGTCCGCGAACCCCCTGCTGACCTGACCGTTTGCCTGTCTGAGTTGCCACCGATGGCGGGCTTGGCCTTGCAGCCCCACTGGAGTAACCAGGACTGCTGACCTGCGGCGATGCCGAGGTGCCAAGTTGCAGGCTGACAATTGGCGCGACGATTGATGCACTGCCTGCATGGCTGGTTGCGCAATCGGCGGTTGTTCCGGCCGGGTCGTACAACCAGGCTGGTGCCATGGTCAGCGAGGTCATTGTCAAGAACACGGATCGTGGGCGTGCCGGGCGCTTGGTATCGGTCTGTTCGCCCTGGCTCTGGCCACGGTCAGTTCGGATCGAACCGGAGACCGACGCCGAGGCCCGGGAACGAGTGCGCAAAGAGCATGCTCCTGTCATACCTCCGGGCCCTTTTCGACTTCCACGTCCATGTGTCCCTGGACGGGTCTCAGGTGATGCCGACCGACGAACGGGTCACCGGCTGAAGGCCCGATCTCAGGCGGGTTGCGCGAAGAGGCATCTTGCTCGGCCGCGGCCGGCAGGTGGACTGCCGATGACGACTGCGCCGGCGAAGCCGTCGTCGCGTCGGAGACGAGATCGATCAGCCTGGTCAGATGGAGATTGCGAACTCCGTGCCTACGGACCAGGCACAACTCGAGCGGCGGCAGGTCGGTCGCTGGCACGAAAGCGATGTCGTCGCGACGGCATGACTCGGTCAGTGTGTCGACTGTGGCATGGCACAGGTCACCGCGGACAATCCTCATCAGCAAGGGCGGCAGCGTGGTCAGCCCGAGATGAGTGACTCGCACTGGCGTGCCGTCTGGAAGCCGCGGCGGCAGAAGCAGGTCAAGCACCGCCGGTGGTGCCGAGCCGTCATTTCGGATCCAGGAATCGATCTGGGTTGCCGAGATCATCTCCTCGCCGGCGAGTGGGTGGTCGGCCGACATGGCGATCACACGAGCCGGCCGCGCGATGGTGACATCTTCAACCAGGTCTGTGGGCGCCGCTCCGGACCGCCAATAGCACAACACGTCGATCCGATCCTCGCGGAGCGGGTCGTACTGTCGATCGGTCAGGGGAAGTTCAACATGTTCGACCACGGTCTCCGGATAACGGCGGGAGTAGGCTTCGAGCAGCCGGGTCAATGCCCGCCCGCCAGTCGTTGCCGTGAAGCCAACCCGGAGCACGGGACGACAGCCCTTCATCTCCTCCACCGCACCCTGGATCTCGCAGTACGCAGGCTCCACCCTGCTGCGGAACAAGGCACCGGACGCTGTCAGCTCGACACGGCGGCTGGTACGACGGAACAACTGGTTGCCCAACTGTCGCTCCAGCCGAGTGATCACCCGGCTCACGTTCGATTGAGGTATCCGCAGCCGTTCAGCGGTGCGGCCGAAATGGAGCTCCTCACACAGGGTCAGGAAGATCCTCAGCTCGGAAAGCTCCATCGGTATGGCTCCATCTGACTGGGGGCCCGCAGCGGACAGGCTGGCAAACAGTACGCCGATCATGCACGATCTGCGAGCCCGCACGCCAGGATGTCGGGGGAGCTGCCGGCTCGGTACGTGGCGGCGTTCGTCGACTTCTGAATCATCGAGGCCCCAGACCTCGACGTGGCACTCAAGCTCGCCGCCAAGGGGTCGAATGCCTGCAACGCCACGATCGAGGTGCGGCCCTCGGAGGGCAAGGTGAGCCCCGCGGGCATGCTCCCCGAGTATTTCGCAATCGTCGGCGCGGCCATCTCATCCTTCGGCGGTCTCTACTATCTCTACGAAACCACCGTCGGCAAAGTCACAGCCCAACCGAGTCACCTGGCTGCTCTGGTGGCTGTTCCCGACGGTCATCTTCGTCGCCCAACGCGCCCAGGGTGTCGACGAAGCGTCTTGGCTGACATTCGCCGCCGGCTTCACTCCGCTTCTCGTCGTCATCGCCTCCTTCCTCAACAAGAAGGCCTACTGGAAGTCACGGCCGACGGATTACGGCCTGATGGCTGCGGCGATCGTCGGCATCATCGCGTGGGCGGTGACGAACGAGCCGAACCTCGCGATCGTCTTCGCGTTGGCAGCGGACGTTCTCGCGGGCGTGCCGACATTCATCAAAGCGTTCAGGCACCCCGAAACCGAAAGCTGGATCGCCTACACCATCAGCACTGTCGGGTTCGGCCTGGGAATCCTGGCGATACGCAGCTTCAGCTTCGAGAGCAGTGCTTTTGCTATCTACGTCTTCCTCATGAACGGCGTTCTCGCGATAGTCGCCCGAAAGCGGGCAGGTCAACGATGTCCGTCCTCCACGATTCCTTTGGGAGCAAACCGTGAACCGAACCCAGATAGCCCGAACCATCGCCGTAGTGCTGTCTCTGTGCTCCGTCCTGCTCGGTACCGGCAACGTCGCGGCCGATCTGCCACATCACAAGGGTGGTCCCGGCGCACGCGTCGGGATACAGGACGAACCCAGGGACCTGCTGAGCCAGCTGGATGGGACCTGGAACGTGCAGCAACGCATGTGGACGGGCCCAGACAGCGATCCGGTAACATTGCCGGCCGCGACGGCACATCGCCGGTTCGTCCACAGCTCCTACGTCGAGGAGAAGATGGAGTTGGCGAAAGGTGTGGAGGGCGACTCGTTCACGAGGAGCGCCACGGTCAGCTGGAACGTCGTCACCCAGACCTATGAGTACTTCTCGATCGACTCGCGGCTTCCGCAGATGATGACGTACCCCACTGCCACCGAACACGCCGGCTCTCTCTGGTTCACGCTTCGCGAGCCGTTTGTCGCCCCGACGTGGGGTAACGACTCCGATGTGCCGTTCACAGCGCGACTCCGACTCCAGCCAGGCGCGCACCGCCAGGTCGTCAAGCTGTACCTGAAGCGACTGTCCGCCGAGCCGACCGAGGAGTTCGTCGCCTTCGAGTACATCTACACCCACGCGCGCTGACCCTTGGCCAGTTCCATGCCTGAACACCACAACCCAGCGACACCAGCGGCGGGCGGTTGCTGGGCATCCACTCCCAGCATCGCTCGCGGCAGCGCCGCAGCTGCGCGTAGAACTTCACAAGGGCGCGTGCGCTGAGCGTCCGGATCGGTATGTCGCCCAAGCCCGGTCTGATGACTCGCTCGACGTACCAGCGGTGGTTGTCGGGGTGGTCTCCTCGATGTCGTGGACCTGGATCCAGGAGTCGAGGACGTAACCGAGCGTCGCCTTGGTGGCCGCCTGGCGCTGCTTGTCGACCTGCGCAAGGAGCCGGGTGCGGATCTTCTCCGCCTCGCCTTGGTCCTTCGTCGACTCGGTGAGGTAGCTGTCCTTGCCGGTCAACGGGTCGAGGCCGGCGCACACCCCCAACGAGTCGCCTCGCCGCCGAACCGAGCCGCGTGGGCGCCGTATCGCCCTGCTTCCCGGCCATGCGGGGCATTGTGCTCATGGGCAACGCCATGGGGCACAGACCCGACGCAATGGTGTCCAGCGCACGTATCCGCTGGTCAGGGTGCTGGGGTGGGAGGACTCGAACCCCCATCATCAGATCCAAAAGGTGACGGCCAAGTTCAACCTCGTGCTGACCTGCGGAGATACTGACCGAACCGCTGCATTCCCTGTCATGAACGGCCCTCGATGACTCCAGTTCATGGACAAAACCATGGACAGCATCAGTCCATTGCGTGGACACCCTCCGCCGGATCATCGCCGCCGCGCCCCGGGTGGAGGACGGTCAGCTTGGGAACCGTACGTCTACGGCGCTCGGAGCCCGATCTCAGGCGTGGAGCGATGGCCTGGAGCGGCCTGGCGGACCTCTGGTTGTCCTCGACTAATGGCCCGTTAATGGCCCGACCGGCCCGCTCGATGCGAACTATCGGCGCCATCGTCGATCGTGGCCGGTTAGGAGATCTCGCCCGCCGGCACGCTGCCGAGACCGCCTCTGTTATGGATCAAGGCGCCACTTGAGCGCTGCCAGCGGCCGTTGCCCGTGACCGATCCGATGTGGAGCCGCGACCGAAACTTACGCGGTTACTCCAGCCGGGTCGCGGTGACGAGGAAGGTTTCGAAGTTCATCGTGAACGAGCCACCGAAGTCATCAATAGCCGCTCCGATGCCTTCGAACAGCCGCTCTTGGACGGCTGGGTCGAGCGCGGTGTGGTCGCTGCGTGAGAGAAGCTGCTCCAGCCAGTGGTCCCTCTGGAAGGTCTGGGTCCATGGAAACCACTTCTCCGTCGGGACATCGAAGTCGGGTACCGCGGCGATCGCGGCGGAGGTCAGCCCGGACCGTCGGTCCGTTGACCGGTTCGCTGCGTATCCCCTGAAGACGGTGTGAACGCGGCTCGGCAGCACGCTGGCGTACACCTCGGCGAGAGCATCAGCCAGGTCGTCGGGGTGAGATCCGGCATTCCAGATCAGGCAGAGGCGCCCGCCGGGCCGCAGCACCGAAGCGGCCTTGGCGGTCGCAACGGCCCGGTCGAGCCAATGCCACGCCTGCGCCGAGATAACCCGGTCGAAAGTGCGACCCGCAGGCTCCCAATCCTCGAAGGGACCGACTTCTACGTCGATCCCGTGGCCGCGGGCGATCTCCGCCATCCTCGGAGCCATTTCCACGCCTAGGACCGTGGCGCCCCGCCCGGCCATCAGCCTCGAAGCGATCCCCGTGCCACAGCCAACGTCGAGAATTTGGAGGTCTTCCGGATTCGAACCGAGCAGGTCATCGATCAGTGCGTCAGGATACGTCGGTCGACACCGGTCGTAGCGCTCTGCTTCCCGATCGAACAACCTCGAACGATCCAACGCCCAGCGGCGGCGATCGTCCAGCGCCGACGCGACCAAGCCCTCATCACTGTCTCCAACCACGATGTCGTCCTCTCGATCGAAGCGATCGCAGGACGACGTTGGCCGCGCGAGGAACGCCACACTACTCCGGTCTACAACGCCGAGGACGCCGAGCACGCACCGGCAAACGGGAACCGCCGCTCCGTCAGGACTCGACAACCGCTGCCGCCACGCGACGAGGCTCTTGACTGACGTGCCATCGGACGGAACCAGGTCGCGGGCTCGCGCCGGCTCGGTGGTGTGCGCCTCCTGGGATCAAACCCAGGGCCCGCGGATTGAAAAGAGGGCCGGCAATTGCCTGCCCGGTTGTCTCACGCTTGCTGACCTGGCCGTCTGCCTGTCTAGCGTGTCATGTGGGGCACTCGACGACGGTGTTTCATTGACAGAGCCATTGACAGACGTGAGTACCGGCCGGGGGTATTACTGTAACGCGGCGGACGGCTTGGGCTTGAAGCCCACCGCCAGCTCGACCCCCAACGCGTGCGCGATCCGCTCCAGTACCGGCAGGGTCGGCACCGTACCGCCGACTTCGAACCGGGCGATGGCGGATTGGGTCATGGACGCTGCCCGCGCGAGCTCGCTCTGGCTCCAGCCGCGCTGCTCCCGTAGCTGTCGGACTGCGGCACCGAGCTCGAACGCCAACCGAGCAGCCTCGTAGGCGGCTTCCGCGCCCGGCTCAGCCATCCGCCGGCCGCGGATCTCCGACCACTCGGTTCGCCCGCTCACCGCTCCTCCTCATCCTCGGCCATGTGCGCCTCGGCCACACACCGCGCCAATGCTCGCCGGGCTCGGTCGATCTCCCGGTTCTCCCGCATCCGGGTCTTGCGAAATACTGTCAGCAAAATGATCCGTCGGCCCGGAGCGATCCAGTACGTGATCCGTACCGCATTCCGGTCCAGGTAGAACCGCAGTTCCCGAAGCTTCCCGTCCAGCTGCCTGGTGTACGGCTCCTTCAGCTGCGCCCCCTGCGCGGCCAGCAGATCCACATAGAACGCCGCACGACCAAACTGCCCACCCGGCAGCTGCTCCAACCACTCCCGGACCTCCGGTTCCAGCTCCACAGTACCCCAAGCCATAGCAACGATGCTATGGGGTTCGGGGATCGCCGTACAGTCAAGATCGGGTATACAGGCCGCCGGCGATGGCGGAGCCTGCTGGCCCGGAAGCCGGCGTCATCGCGGTTGCAGACGCGGACGTCGCGGATCCTCGCCGAACTGCTCCGGTTGTGACGCCGACGAGAGTCAGGTCTAGACGGTCGCTGCGGACCCGGCTGAGGGAGGTGCTTCGGAGCCCCCCGTGTTGTTCTGATCGTCGGTCGGACTCATGACGAAGTAGCCCGGTGATGTGACAGCTTTGGTTCATATCGACGAGGCCTGAGCGTGGCCAGCGACGCGTTCACTCTGCGATGGCGTACGCCACTGCCTGGGCTGTGGTGAGTTCGGTACCGCGATGGTAGGCAGCCTCGAATGTGCGGTCCCCGAGGCGCCCGCGACAACGTGTCTCGCACTCGTCGTGCGGGTTGGACCAGATCCTCGACCCGAAAAGAGGCTGCCCGAACGACTGCCACAAGTGGACGGCCGCGCCGAGCAGCACCGTGGCGCGCTCGAACTCGCGGCTGGCGGTAGCGATCCAGGCCAGCATCTCCACGCTGGCAGCCATGCCAAGCAGGTCATAGAAGGTACGCCTGCTTCGCAGCGCGTCCCGAGCGTGCGCCGCTACCTCGCGCCACCTTCCCGATTCCCACTCTGCGAGGGCGAGAGCCGTGAGCACGTGGGAGCGGACCCACTGCTCGCCATGTCTGTCACAGACCTCAAGACACTCATTGCAGATCAGCGCCGCCTGGGCAGGATCACCCTGGAATGTCAGCGCCACGGTCGACCCGGCTCGGGCGAGCAACATGCCACACATCAGGTCACTCTCGTGCGCGTGCCTGGACAGCTCACCCGCGAACAGCTGGCCTGCTTCTGCAAACACCTTCCTGGCTCGCGACAGGTCGTTGGAAAACAGCGCGCTGAGTCCGAGAACCTGAGTACCGTGTGCCAGCGCGCGCCGGTCGTCCAGCTGCCTGGCGCATTCTCGGCACTCCGCAGCCATGGCGGCGCCTGCGGCCGTGTCACCCTGCACCACGGCGATCCAGCTGTTTGCCCACAGCGCTCTGGCACGTTCCCTGCTCGGCTCCGGACTCACTCGCAGCGCCCGATTCAGCCAGTACCTACCTTCGGTAAGCAAACCGCAGGCGAGCCAGTAGAACCACAGGGTTGCGGTCATCGAGAGGCCAGTCCGGGTTTCTTCCGGGGTGGTCAGGGAGAAGTCGAGCGCAGCCCTTATGTTGGCATGCTCAGCCTGCAGGCGCGAAGACAGCCGCACCTGGTCTGGCCCGAACCATTCAGCTGCGCAATCCTCCGCCAGTCGGAGGTACCAGTCCCGGTGCCGGCGCCGCAGCGTCATCTCTTGTCCGGCCTCCCGGAGCCTGTCCTGCCCGTACTGGCGAAGGGTCTCCAACAACCGGAACTGCGCGCGGCCGAGCCGGTCCTCGCGGATCAGGACGGATTTGTCCACCAGTCCAGCCACCAGGTCCAATACCGACTCAGTGTTGAGTCCGTCTCCCGCACAGACCTGTTCCACGGTCTCGAGAGTGAAGCTCGTGGGGAACACCGACAGTCGTTCCCACATCACCTGTTCTGCACTGGAGCACAGGTCGAAGCTCCCGTCGATAGCGGCACGCAAGCTGTGATGGCGAGCCTCTACAGTCCCGATTTCCACAGCCAGCCACCGGTGGCGGGTATGGAGCTCGACCAGCAGTTGTTCGAGAGACTTGGCCGGAAGCCGGACGGCTGCCAACTCGATCGCCAGCGGTATGCCGTCTAAGCAGCGGCAGATTTCGGCAACGATGTCCTGATTTTCTTCGGTGATCCTGAAGCCCGGCAACGCAGCTGCGGCACGCTGGGCAAACAACGTCAGCGCGGGATAGTCGGCACCGCCCGGCAGCGGGTTCTCAGCAGACGGTGTCGGCAGTGGCGCGACCGGCCAGACGTACTCGCCCATGATCCCGAGCGGTTGCCGACTGGTGGCCAGCACTCGAAGCTCAGGGGCCGCCCGCAGCAGCCTTGGGATGACTCCAGCACACGCGCCCACGAGGTGCTCGCAGTTGTCAACGACGAGCAACAGCTTCTTGTCGTGCAGGAAGTCGATGAGATCGGCCAGCGGTCCTTGTGGTGACCGTACGGGCACGTCCAACGCCATCGTGAGCGTGTGGCCCAGCAATCCGTCATCTCGCAGCGGTGCCAGCTCCACAACCCACCGGCCGTCCGGAAACGAATCTGCCAGCTGCGCTGCGACCTGTTGCCCCAGACGTGTCTTTCCCACCCCCGCGACACCGGTCAAGGTGACCAGCCGCGCCGTGGACAATAGCTCCTTGATCTGTGCGAGCTCGGCCCGACGGCCCACAAAATCGGTCACATCGGCAGCGAAGCCACCAATTCGCCGCGGCGATGCTGCACCACGCATGCAAAAAGCCTAGGCACCGGCGTATTGCCGGGTCAACGCGATTGAGGACTAGCAGATTTGGGCCCTACCCGTACGAATGATAGATGGGCGGGCTATTCGGGCGGACAATCTCGTCTGCACCGGTTACCGGCTCGGCGATCTACGGCGGGTGAGGCTCCAACGTCGCGAGGCGACTCTTCCGCCCTGGGCGGTGTCGGTGCCCGACTCGGCGTCAGTCAGGACTTGCTGCTTTCACCCGGAAGCAACCACCAAGCGGCCGCGTTGGGAGGCAGCTTCTCGCCAACCTCCGGGTCGCCTGCGTGGAGCAGTTCGCCATCCACCGGCGAGACCACTGGCCGGTCGGAGCAGTTGACGACGCAGGCGAAGCCATCGCCGCGGGTGAAGGCCAGCATGCCCGGTACGGTAGTCAGCCACGTCTGGTGCAGCTCGTCGGGGAGCTGGTCCTGCGCCAGCTCCTCGGTGTTCAGAACGCCGACCTGACGTCCAACGTCGCGGGATCGCCGGAGCACGGGGTCGGAGGCTTTGGCCGGTGCCTGGCTTGGTCTGGAAATCGGGGGCCCGTAGTCTCTTAGGCTGGCCACCTGACGGCTTCGATGTTGGCCGGAGAGGTTGTCCGCACCCGGGTCCTGTGCGGGGTCGCCAGGTGGGACACGACGACACCTCGCGGCTTGGCCTGACTGACGACCCCGCTCGGGTTCCGTGTACGCAGACTGGCGGTGGCCGTCCCATGAGTAAGCAGCCCGACGAGTCTGGCCACAACGTTTCGAGTGCTAAGGATCGCCTTATGGAGTTGATGAGCGAGAGCGAGTGGCGCGCGTTCGTGTCTGCCGGGACACGCACCGGAATGGCTGGGGTCGTCCGGCCGGACGGCCGCCCGCACGTCACGCCGATTTGGTTCGTGCTCGACGGGGACGAGCTCGTCTTCACCACGGCGCCGACGAGTGTGAAGGGCAGGGCACTCCGCCGTGACCCGCGGCTGACAGTGTGCGTCGACGACCAGGCACCACCCTTCTCCTACGTCATGATCGAAGGCGAGGCGAGGATCTTCGAGGACGACCTCGCGGCCCTGCGACACTGGGCGACCGTGATCGGCGGGCGCTACATGGGAACGGCCCGAGCCGAGGAGTACGGCGCGCGCAACGGCGCACCGCCCGAGGTAGTCGTCAGGGTCCATATCGGCAAGGTCATCGCGCGCAAAGAGATCGCCACGTAGCCCGCAACAAGACCAGCAACGTGCACGTCCAGGCACAGCAGCGTTCGTCCGGATGGGCTGTGCGTTGATCCAGGCCGGTATCGCTCTTCTGGTGGAAGTACCACGGGCCGCGCTCAACTCGTGGATTAAAAGGCACCTAGCAACACAGCCGTCCAATGTCAGCGGCAGCAATTCAGGCTCAATGAGTGCAGGCGAGACGCAGAAAACCTCCATTCACTGCGCACGACAGCCATCTGGGTCCAATGCCAGCGTGAGCAATCTGTGAGCAGGACGGCATTGCTACTCTGGCGGCGCGCCGTCGCCCACAGTCGGGTGGTTGGCGTGCCGGTCTCACGTACCTGGCGTCAGTCCCGCTTCCCACCGATGGCGGCCGTAAGCAGTCGGCTGAGGAGGGATGGCCGTGGGCGGTGGGGCGTTCTGGCTGCCCGCTCTTCCTGGACGGCCAGCTCGTTACCTCGCGCGTGGTATGAATCGCCCCGGGTCTGATGGAGGCTCTCATTCCAGTGAAGGATGAGAGTCATGGCAGCACCGAGGAAGTACAGCCTGGAGCTGGTGGAGCGGGCGACCCGGATGGCGATGGACGCCCGGCAGGATCCGGCGACGAGCCGGGGAGCGATCAAGCGGATCGCTGACCAGCTGGGGGTCCACCCCGAGGCGTTGCGGACCTGGGTCCGGCAGGCCGAGATCGACGGTGGGGTCCGTCCCGGCACGACGACCGACGACGCCACGCGGCTCGTGGAGCTCGAGCGTGAGGTTCGTGAACTGCGGCGGGCGAATGAGATTCTGAAGACCTCCGCAGCCGTCTGGGCTGAGCTCAACCGCGAGGGCCACGACGCGGCCCGCTGCACCGTGGAGCGGCTGATGAGGGTGGAGGGGCTGCGCGGGATCCGCCGTGAGAAGACCCGCAAGACCACCACCAGCGAAGGTGCGGAGACCGAGCGACCTGCCGACCTGGTCGACCGCAAGTTCATCGCCGCGGCTCCCAACCAGCTCTGGGTTGCGGACCTGCCTACATCCGGACGCACTCGGGCTGGGTCTACGCCGCGTTCATCCTCGACGTGTTCTCCCGGATGGTGGTCGGCTGGCAGGTGTCCACCAGCCTGCGCACCGACCTCGCACTGGACGCCCTCGACATGGGTCTGTGGGCCCGGCAGCGAGCCGGCCAGGACGTCGCCGGCCTCACCCATCACAGCGACCGCGGCGTGCAATATCGAGCTATTCGCTACACCGAACGACTCGCCGTCGCATCCGTCGGCAGCACGGGCGACAGCTACGACAACGCCATGGCCGAGGCGTTCAACTCACTGTTCAAGGCCGAGTGCATCCGCAACCCAATGATGCGTCCCAGGGCCGGCTGGAGCTCGGTGGGTGACGTCGAGATCGCGGTCGCCGAATACGTCGACTGGTTCAACCACCGGCGCCTGCACGGCGAGATCGGGCTTGTCCCGCCCGCCGAGTTCGAGGCCACTCACTGGGCCAGAAAGAAGATCCAGCACTACCCTGAAACACCGGTACACACCGAGGTCGGGTCCAACCAATCGAGCCTCCACGAAACCCGGGGCGATTCAGTGGAGGCGTTCTGCAGGGAACACGACATCGCCTACCACGACACCGGACTCCTCCGCTCCTACCGGGAGATCCTCGCCTACCTGCACGCCAACGGTGCCTGCCTCCGCGCTCCACAACGCACCTTGTCATAGGCCAACACCGGTCCGAACGCTTCCCCTGCGACTGCCCACCCGGCCACGTGACCTGCCGGGCCGGGTCCGCCGGTCGAACGGCACCAGAGCATGTGCGGCCTGCCAGGACAGCGGCGCTAGCGAGCCATCGACTTCACCGAGCTGTCCAACCCAGGTGGCGGCCGGTTGAGCAAGCAGGTCGAGGACCGCGGGTCTGGTTCAGGCGTCCATTGATCAGACGCTGAGACATCGATAGGCCTGAGCCCGTTCGCACACCTACGTGCGCACTTGGTAGCCGTGTTCGTCGCCGTGCAGCAGTAGCCGCGACGACGTTCCGTCAGCACCCACCACGTCCGCCAGGTAGGTCACGGACCCGCCAAGTACGGAATGGCTGCCTGCGGCGATGCTGATCGCCTGCACTTTGAACCAGGCGTCTCCGTACTTGATTGTCATGCCCGGCAGGATGTCGCGGGCGGGTAGCTGCGTCGAGTTGGTCATGGGTGGATCCCTTGCTTGTCGAACGTCTTGCCGACATGGGAATGTCGGCCCGGGACGATTGCACCGGTCGTCTGCGAGCCACCAAGCCGTTTGCAACGACCTCGACGCAGGTGGCCAGGACTTGCCAACTGATCTACACCGTGTGACTGGTCGAGAGATGGACGGGTGCACCAACAGCCCACCGCCCCCGCCGACGCGGCCACACCCTCGGCGAGGTGCGGTGGCGGAGCCGGTAGCCGTAGTCGTCCTCATGAAGGAGTAACGACGTGCGAGTGCCGTTCTCACTCACGGCTTCGGCGACGAATGTCGAGGCACCGAATGCCAGCGGTCGGTGGGCGGTGCCGCTGATGGCGAGGATCTGGAACCATGCCGACGCGTACCTGATCACCATTCCAGGAACGATGTCTCGCGCACAGATCATCTGCATGGGCATCGCCCGCCTTCCTCGCGGGTCGTCGCTGGACCCTTGGTCGTCGGTCCCGAGCGTCGCTCCGCCCCTATGCGGAGAGCACCCTCTTGCCACCACCTGGCAGCCCTGGACACCCCTCCGAGCCCGGGGATACCGGCCACACGACTGGTGATCGGCGAGGGTTTCATGCGCAAGAGCCGAGCCCGGTCGCGAATGGCGGCGCTGAATCAGCCGGGGTTCCGGGCTGGCAGACACTCAAGGCTTGGTGTCGGCGTTCCGCCCGAGCCTACCGTGGCTACTCACCACGCCACTGCGGCGGGCCGAGGTGCGTACGACGCGACGGCCGCAACATCTAGTTGCGGCGTCTGCGGAGCGTCGTGGCTTGCCGGTCGTCTGCGGCACCGTCGCGCAGGTCTGAGAGTCGGTCTCGTTTGTCCGAGTCCGAGTCGCGGTCGTTGGCTTCATCCTGACGCTCGCCTGCGAGTCGGTCTCGATCATCGGCAGCACTCTCGCGCTTGTCGGCCAGCCGGTCCCGTTCGTCAGCTTCGTCCTCGCGCTGATCGGCCAGCCGATCACGTTCATCGGGGTCTTGACCCCCGCTCGCGTGGCCGTCTCTGCAATCCTGAGCGACTTGGTGACGCCGGACTGTTTGGCAAGCGCGTTCGGTCGCCTCGGCGGTGCGCCGTCCGTCGACTCGCTCGCGCAGCTTGTCTGCATGGTTGCGTAGGCGCCGGGCGGCAGCGCGGAGTGCGACGGCCTGGCTGCGCAGGTCGGCGGCATCTCGACGGAGCTGCGACATGGCGCCCCTCGGGTTGTCGCGCCGATCGTCGTCGGATGCCATGGTCCAACGGTAGCTCTCGTTGCCGCCGAGATCGTGCCACGAGTGTGTAGGCGTACCTGAACTGTGCCATCAGGAGCCTGGCGACACGAGTGGGGTCTCGACCCATGCCACCAGAACTGTCGTACACCCGCCTCCCGCTCTTTCCCCCGTGGTGCACGACGGAGCAACCAAACCACAGCGGGACCGTCTTGGCACGACCTATCTGGACTGCCTGTTGTCGCTGACTTCCAAAGCTAGGGCAACAGGCTGTTCAGATTTCTGATTGCTTCTCGCGCGTCGGATCGCGGACAGCACTTCTACGCCAAGCATTGGCACGCCAGGCGTAGCGCTTCACCTTTCCAGTAACGCTAGGTCGCCGATGGCTCGCCATAGTTGCGTTCTCGGCGCTGGGGCCGCGTAACCTCCGACCTATCTGGGTCGGGCATACCGACCAGTTGGGGGATGTCTGCGACACAATACGCAATTACTGTGGTTGGTGCGTCGGCGTCGCCGGAGGGGGTTTCCGGTGCCGCCGAGCATCCAGCATCCAGCGCCTCGACTTCACCCATTCAGGGGTGGCCCGCGGTTGATCGCGGGAGGGCTGGCTCGCAGGCCAGGTGCTTGCCCTAAGCGTCCTGACCGTCCAACGATCACCGCCAGACGTACTCGCGAGCGGGATCCGCGAACAGGAGGCTGCAATGTGGGCAAGTGATCTTGGCGAAGTCGTGCTGATGTTCATCATGCTTGGTGGAGTCAGCGTCATGGTCGTGGCGGCGGCATATCTCGAGGACCACCTCAACTGTCGGTTCGTACGTAAGGCGCAAACCGTGGGGAGTCCAGCCTTGGATCGTTCCATTGGCGGGCAACCTATTGGGCTGGAATCCGACTCCCAAATTCCCGTCCTATCGGCTCAGCGTCCGATGCGGCAGCACCTGCGCACGCACGCCGGTGACGGTCGACATGTCAGCCGGCAGCATTGTCGGACTGGCCGTCGTGGTCCCGGTCGGGTACATGGTCGGCCTTCGCATGCGGCAGGTGCCACGCCGTACCCGGATGCTTCCGGACGTCCGGGTAGCTCCACGCTCCCGCGGCAGCGTGCCGGCTAGACGAGTACGCCCAGCGGTCGAAAGCTCAGGCCGATCGGGAACATCAACCGAATGGGGCGCTCCTTTGACACTCGTAAATCCATCCAGGCCGACAACGGCGACCGCGACTCGTAGGGACGGATCGCCAGTCCTCGCCGAACCCGAGGCGAGCAGCACCACGGCCTCCGCGGAAGCGGGCGTGAAGCTTCGCTGCACGGCGGACGGAAAGGGCGACGGAGTTCAGGCCACCCGCCCGTTCAACTTCGGCGAGACGGTCATGATCGGTTTCCTGGTCGGATCGCTGACGGGCAACGACTCGCACGCGACACAGGTGGGTCCCCACCAATGGGCCCGCCACGGCGGCCTCGGATCGAAGGTGAACCATTCGTGCGACCCCAACTGCGGTGTCCGCCTCAATGCCGGCCACGCCTTCGATGTCGTCGCTCGCCGGCAAATCAGCGCTGGGCAGGAGGTGACGTTCGATTACGCCATGCGCAACTTCACGATCGACCACTTCCCGCCCGTATGCCTGTGCGGCGCCACGCGCTGCCGCGGCTCTGTCACCGGCTGGAAGGACTTGCCCGCCGCACGCAAGGCCGCGTACGGCGAGTTCGTCGCGCCCTACCTACGCATAATGGACAACCAAATCCGCGCCGCGCGGGAATTGTGATCGGCCGCGGAAAACCCGCAGATTAAAGGGCACCTATCAAGTGCCGTTCAGGTCAGGAGAAGTAGTTCATACTCAATGAGTGCAGCTGAGGCGCAGAAAGCTTCCATTCACTGCGCTCTACAGCAATCCGGATCCAATGCGTCGCTGCCGCCGAGGAGCTGGAGCAGCTGCTGAATTCCTCAATGCAGATAGAGACAGGCAAGGGACGAGGACCCGCCAAGGGCCGGCCGGATGACGCGCTCGAGGTACCAGCGGTAGTTGTCCCGCGTCGTCTCCTCGACATCGTGAACCTTCAGCCACTCGTCGAGAACGAAGCCAAGCTTCGCCTTCGGCGCGGCCAGGCGCTGCTGGTCGACCTGCGCGAGGAACCGCGTCCGGATCCGCTCAGCCTCTCGGGCGTCCTTCGTCGACCCCGTGAGGTAGCTGTCCTTGCCCGTCAGAGGATCCCTGCCGGCGAAGACCAGCACTCGGTACGAGCTCCCCGCCGCCGACGGACGAAGCCGCGCTGACGACGATTCGTGCCGGTCTTCGGGGCATGTCCGGAGTGCCCACATAACACTCCCCTTACAGCCAGAGACCCGTTCTACCAGCGGACGGCTCATACGTGCAGGCCAGACGCTGGCTGGGGTGGGAGGACTCGAACCCCCATCATCAGATCCCAAAGGCGATGAGCACCTCCAGCATGCTGCTGACCTGCGACGATGCTGAGCCAACCTCTGTCTTCAGTGTCATCCGCGGCACCAGGAGCCTGCAGTTCATTGACAGACCCATTGACAGCCGATCATGGTCCGGCCAGTGGGGATGACCCCTCGGTAGGAGATGTGGACAGGTAGACGGTGATCGTTCAGGCGTTCGTCACGGCATCGCGGGTCGATGCCGTTCGTTCCCGAAGGTGCGGTCCTGGACGTTGTGACCACAGAGCCGACACGGCTTCGGTCAGAGGTACGGTCGCCAGGCGTCAAACTGGGCGGTCTTGTCGTCGAGGGCGGACTTCATCTCGAAGGTTACGTGCGAGCGTCCGGACTGCCGTCATGACCGTCGTTAACGTCCTCGGACCCGTGATCGGCCCTGTCTTGGGCACGCGGAGGGCCGCCGACATCGCATTCAGATCTCGCAAAAACAGGACACAACGGTGTCCGGCTCCGCCGGTACGGTCGTGGGCGAGTTCGGGTGCCTATCTGCGTCGGAAGGAGATCGAGGATGACGAGTTTCGGGCTACCTGATCCAAGGAAGCAGGTCGCGCCCGTCATGGGACAGCTGACAGGCATGCGAAGGTGGCTGGAGAAGCGGTTCGCTGACCTGGTTGCCGAGTGTCAGGTGCCTGGAGCTGCGGTGGCCGTGACGGCCGAGGGCGGCCTGGTCGAGGCTGCTGCTGGCGTCCTCAGCAGGCGTACTGGTGTCGAGGTGACGCCGGACTCGGTGTTCCAGATCGGGTCGGTTGCCAAGGTGTGGACCGCAACGCTTGTAATGCAGCTGGTCGACGAGGGTCTCGTCGACCTGGACGTGCCCGTGCGTACATACGTCCCGAATTTCCGGGTGGCCGACGACGACGCATCCGAGACGATCACCATTCGCCACTTGCTATGCCACACGGCAGGCTTCGAAGGCGACTACTATCCCGGGACGCACGGCGGAGCCGCTGAGACCCTCCAGAGGTATGTGGAGAGCGTCCTGCCAAACCTTCCGCAGTACTTCGCTCCTGGCGAGATGTGGTCCTACTCCACCGCCGGTTTCGACGTTCTCAGCAGGGTCGTCGAAGTGCTGCGGAACATGCCGTACGCCGACGCGCTGCGACACCATCTGGTCAGTCCGCTCGGCTCGGGACAATTCGCCTCGTGCGCCGACGAGGCGATCTTGTTTCGTGCTGCCGTGGGTCATGTACCGACGGGACCGGACGGGCCTGCGGAGCCGGTGACGACCTGGGCGCAGCCGTGTTGGCCGAACGGCGGCCTGGCCATGTCAGCACAGACAATGCTCGGCATCGCGCAGCTGCAACTGCGGAACGGCCTGGCGGCTGACGGCAGTCGGCTGCTGTCAGCGGACGCCGCTGCGGAAATGACGCAGCCACAGGTCGAGCAGCCCCGACTCGGAACGTCGGTCAGCTGGCACGGGCTCGGCTGGATGGTGCACGAGTGGGAAGGGCGAGAAGTGCTCGGCCATACCGGCGGAACCGTCGGCCAACACTCGTTTCTCTGGATCGTTCCTGACTGTGACGTTGCCGTCGCGCTGCTGACCAACGGCGGCGACGCGGGCAAGCTCCATAACGACCTCTGGACCCTTGTGCTCGCCGACCTGACGGGTCTCCGTCCGCCACCCGCGCTCGTCCCGCCCACGAAACTCGAACCCGTCCGCAACCCGGAACGCTATATCGGCTGCTACCAGCTCTTCCAACGGAGCGTCGAGACCGTACTGGCAGACGGCGCCGGCAAGCTCTGGCTTGTAAACGCAGCCGACGACGAGCGCGCCGAACTGGCGCATGTCGAGGGCGATCTGTTCGCCGCTCTCAACCCGAGTGGGCAGGTGACCCGAGCAGTCATGTTTCTCGGCGCCGACGAAAACCATCAAGCCGCATACCTGCACTCCGGCGAAGCTGCCCCCAGGGTTGCTACAGCGCCCGGATGATGCAGATGTACGCGACCATGCGGAGTGTGGCGTCGGCAGCTCCCGCTCCAATCCTGGAAGGGTCGGGCCGTAGCCGCATTGTCGGCTGGCGCCCAGGGTCGTCCAGCCCTCCTGTTAGCAACGGCGTAAGCAAGGAACGACGCATTACGAGTAGGTTCTCGGGGTCTGTCTCAAATTTCGTGAGGTGGTGGGCTCGGTTTGGTGCGCGTGGAGCGACCTCGACGATTTCTTGTAATAACCAAATCTTGACTATGTCGGCGCGTGTCGTTCGGAATAAATGAAGCCCT
>NZ_JBEEAB010000041.1:0-21651 GCF_040120725.1 Actinopolymorpha sp. B9G3
CCTGCCGCGGCTGCTCCGGCAGCAACGGCTCCAGCCGCTGCCACTCCTCATCAGTCAAGTCATGACGATCAAACACACCAATGATCTATCGAACTTCGACCACCAAGATCTACGGGACACGCCCTAGATTGCTCAAGGTGATCCCCGGCCGCAAGGCCGGGGACTCCCCCCACATCCCCAACCCCACCGACAACGCGTCTCACGCGCAGGTGTCTGGGCTGTCGGGCTACGACACCGTGCACTTCGGCATCGACGAGTACGGCGACCCGTTCGGCATCGAACTCGCCACCCGCAGCCTGCTCATCGGCGGGGTCTCCCGGTCGGGCAAGTCCGGGTTCATCTCCAACGGTGTCGGCCACATGTCCCAATGCACCGACACCCGCATCATCCTCATCGACGGAAAGATCGTCGAACTCATCCTGTGGCGAGACATCGCCGACTTCTTCGTCGGCCCCGAGATCGACCTCGCCATCCACGTCCTGACCCAGCTCCAGGCCGAGATGAACGGCCGCTACGACTGGCTCACCGCACGCCGCCGCCGCAAGGTCGTCAAGGGCGACGGCATGGACCTCATCACCGTCTGGATCGACGAACTCTCGGTCTTCACATCCGTGTACGGGTCGAAGGACCAGCAGGACCGGTTCCTCGCCCTGCTGATGGACCTCGTACAACGCGGCCCCGCCGCCGGCATCTTCGTCTGCGCCGCCACCCAACGTCCCAGTGCGGACATCGTTCCCACCAGGGTTCGCGATGTCTTCAACTACCGGATCGCGTTCCGCTCCACCACCGAGGCGTCGAGCGACATCATCCTCGGCACCGGCTGGGCCGACAAGGGCTACGACGCCTCGAAGATCCCCACCAACCGGCCCGGCGTCGGCTATTGCCTCGCCGAAGAGTCCCGGCCCTTCAAGTTCCGCTCGGTCTACCTCGAAGACCACGAAATCGACACCCTCGTCGCCCGCTCCATGTCCATCCGCCACGGCCTCACCCGAGGAGGTGCAGCTGCATGAGAGCACACGTCGATGGCATCGAGCATGCCTGGGACGACGCCGGGCTGTGCCAGATCCACGGCCGCCGCTGCTCGATGGCAACCACACAAGAGCACACCGGCGTGTGCTCCTGCGCCAGCGGGTGCGGATCACACCCGCTCGCCGACCCTGGCGTCTTCCCTGCCTGCCACTGCTGGTGCCACCACCCCACGAACGGAGGTGCAACCACATGACCCATCACCAGGAAGAGCACCTGATCCGGATCGTTCAGAACACCGCCGAGATTGTCACCGCCGAGGCGGTGATCGACACCTACCCGGGCGAGTTCATCAACACCGACGACGCCGCCGACTACGCCGCGACCATCGCCGAAAAGTTCCCGTGGGGCTGGGCCTGCACATGCGGCCAATTCGGTACCGCTGACCGCACACCCGAGCAGGCGGCGTTCAACGCACCCGACGAACACCGCCACTTCACCGGCCGTCACGACCAGGTGCTCGTCCTTGACCCCCACATCGGCGACCACAGCGGAGGTGAGCCGGATGAGTGACTACCGAGGACCACGCAACCGCAAGAAAGCCCGTCGGGCTCGGCGTCGCCGGACCGACAACCGCCGCTACCGGATCGAGTTCTACGACCCCAATGGCACCGACCACGGCGGGATGCCGACCTACGGGTGGCAGATGGCACCCGAAGGGCTCGCCACCAAACGACAGCTCCTCGCTCTGGAGCTATGCCCCGGCGGACAACCGATCGCCGCACAGGTGCTGTGGATGCGCTACGGCAAACCGGCCGTGGCCCACCTCTACCGCATCGACCACGCCAAACCCAAGCGAGTCCCGAGCCTCGCGCAACTTCACGCGATCGAGAAGGCACTGCAAGCGCGCCGCATCTGCCCACTGTGCAAGGAAGACGCCGGCTACACCATCCCCACCTCGCTCGGCTGCTGCGTGGACTGCCACCGCGAACACACCGAACACGAAGACACCTACGGCTACCGCGAAGGAGAAGCAGCATGACCACTCTCGCCACCACGATCGGTCTCCCCGGCCTGATCGCCGCACTCGCTGTTCTGTCCGTCGTCGCCCTGGTCGCGGGCAAGGTCATCGACGGACGCACCGGACCCACACTCGCCGTCCTCCTGGTCGGTATCCCCGCCGCACTCGGCGCCGGCACCATCCACGGCTGGCTCATCACCACAAGCGCCGACATCCGGTGGTTGTTCGCTGGCGTCTTGACCCTCGCCTTCGCCGGCGTCGCCGGCTTCCTCTCCACCGCCATCTACCTGTCGGTGCAGAACAACCGACCAGACGACACCAACGACATCCAGATCGACATGCATGAGGCGGCCGATGCACACCACCGCATCGCCGCATGAGCACGCAAGCGGGGACCCCGGCCACCAGTCCACTACCTGGCCTGGTCGGTCGGGGCCTCAAAACAGCAGCACCACCCGCCACGAAAGGAAGGAGATCCCGGGATGGCTGTTCACGTTGAGGCCGCGTACGACGCGACCTGTGACACCTGCGATGCCACGTTCAGCGCCACCGCTGGCCTTGTCGGCACTGTTGGCGAGTTCGCCGACTACGGCTGGCTCGTCGACGACACGAACGCCCTCTGCCCCGCCTGCGCACGCCGCGAGGGCGCCGCAGCATGACCGCTTCGACCTCGACCCTCACCCCCGACACCCAGGTTGTGTCGGGGGCGGTGGCCGACGCCGAAACAACGATCGACCTGGCGAACCTGACCGGGCTCGACAAGTTCACCGCGACCACGACCGCGATGGCCCGCGGTGCCCGACCCGACTATCCGCGTTGGCTCCGCCACGTCCACTCCGCAGCCGGGTGTAGCCAACCCGTGCGTCTCGCCGGGCAACTCCGCACCCGCACCATCAACGCGGCCACCGGCCAGATCATCAACGAGACGGCCACCTCGACCGCGCAGATGCCGGACGGGGTGATCTACAAAGCCTGCGGGAACCGCCGCGCCTCCGTGTGTCCCTCGTGTGCGGAGATCTACCGGGCTGACGCCTACCAGCTCGTCGCCGCCGGCCTCAAAGGTGGCAAAGGCGTACCCGAGACGGTGGGTGGGCATCCGGCGGTGTTCGCCACTCTGACCGCTCCCGGGTTCGGCATCGTCCACACCACCCGCACCAACAAGAAGAACAAGCCCGCGCCCTGCCGCGCTCGCAGAAGCCCCGACCTGTGCCCCCACGGCGTGGACCTACGGTGCATGCGAGTCCATCAGGACGGCGACCACCGCCTCGGCACACCCCTCTGCGGTGACTGCTACGACTACGACCACCACGCCGTCTGGAACGCCCAAGCGGGCGAACTGTGGCGACGCACCCAGATGACCGCCAAGCGGCTGCTCGACCGGTACGCCCGCGACCACGGCCACGTCACCCGCGTCAGCAACCCTGGTACGGGTCGTCTCCGCTGGGGCAAGACGCAGGTGCGGATCTCGTTCGGCAAGTGTGCCGAGTTCCAGCGACGCGGCTTGGTCCACTTCCACATCCTCGCCCGATTCGACGGCATCAACCCCGACGATCCCGACGACGTGATCCCGCCGCCGGCGTGGGCCAACTCGTTCCTGCTCGCGTGGATTCTCCGCAAGGCCGTCGAACAAACCTCGTTCCAGACTCACGGCCTGGTGCTCAACGACCACCACGGCCACCAGCTCGTCAACAAGCCCGACGGCTGGCCCATGGCCTGGGGAAGCCCTCAAGGCATCGACATCCGCCCCGTCCGCGTCCGAGGCACCGACCCCCTCACCGAAGAACGCGTCGCGGACGAGCTCGACCACACCGGCCGCCGCCGCATGCTCACCGGCAACGCCGTCGCCGGCTACCTCGCCAAGTACGCCACCAAAGCCACCGAGATCACCGGCCACACCTCCCGCAAGATCACCCCCTCGACGGTCGAGTTCTACGCCAACAACACCCACCCCGGCCGGCTCATCGCCTCCTGCTGGCGCCTCGGACAACGCGGCCTCCAAACCACTTCGGAGTGGGAGGACAGCGGCTACCACCGGCTACGCCGCTGGGCACACATGCTCGGCTTCGGCGGCCACTTCTTCACCAAGTCCCGCCGCTACTCCACCACCTTCCGCCAACTCCGCAAGGCCCGTGTCGACTACCGCCGAGCACACCACGAACGGCAAGAGCACCTCGAGGAAAACGAAGAGATCGAGACCATCGCCGAACTCGTCTACGCCGGCACAGGCTGGCACACCACCGGCGACGCCCTGCTGGCCAACACCGCCGCCGCTCTCGCCCGCGAACACCGCTACGTCGGACGCCTGGAGATCGCCACCACCGGTTGACGCGTACGTGTCAACCACCCCCACAACCACGCGAAAGGAGTACCACCGCATGGATCACCTGCTGTTGACGACGGCCGAAGCGGCTGAGCGGCTCCGCATCGGCAAGAGCACGCTGTACGACCTGATCCGATCACGTCGTCTCCGGACCGTGAAGATCGGGAAACGCCGCCTGGTGCCGGTCGACGCCCTGCCGGAAGTGATCGCCCTGCTCGCAGAAGAGGAGGCGGCAGCATGACCGAGAAGGCGAGGGAAGGGAGGAAGCGGCGACCCAACGGCAACGGCACCGTCTATCAACGCAAGGACGGTCGGTGGGTCGCTCGCGCGTACGTCCTGATGCCGAACGGCACGACCGCTCGGCGGGACTACTACGCGGACACTGAGAAGGCCGCGAACAAGGCCTTGGTGGCGGCGCTGTCAAGGCTGCATCAGGGCATTCCTGCAGAGGCGACAGGCTGGACGATCGAGCGGTTCTTGCTCTACTGGCTGGATCACGTGGTGCTGCCGGCCAGGAAGCCAAAGACCTACCAGGGCTACGGCGTGGTCGTCCGTGTTCATCTGATCCCACGGCTCGGCCGGAAGAAGCTTCACCGTCTCACGGCTGCGGATGTCCGCACGTTCCTGACCCAGGTCCGGAACACCTGCCTGTGCTGCCTGCACGGCGTGGATCGCAGGCGGGCTGAGGGCGATCAGAGGTGCTGTGCAGTAGGCAAGTGCTGCGAGCAGGTCCCCTCGCCCCGCCTAGTTCAGCAGGTCCACGCCGTTCTACGGAACGCTCTACAGGCTGCCGTCAGGGAGGAGCTGATCGGCCGCAATGTCGCCAAGTTGGTTCAGGTCTCGACTCCGACCTATGAGGTCAACCGCGGAGTCGGTGCCGACGAAGCGAGGAAGCTCCGGGAGGTCGCCGAGAATGACAGGTTCTACGCGCTCTACGTCCTGGCGCTCTACCTCGGGCTACGACGCGGCGAGCTGCTCGGACTGCGATGGGAGGACATCGATCTGGAGAGGGGAGTGCTGGAGGTGCGGCGTAGTCTGCAACGGGTCGGCGGGCGTCTTCAGCCGGTCACGCCCAAGACCAGGACCTCGCGGCGAACCATCCCACTCCTCGGCATCTGCATCGATGCGCTCAGGCAGCAAGCCGAGAGGCAAGATCGCGATCGGGAGCTGGCCGGGTCAGAGTGGGCGGACTCCGGCTACGTCTTCACGACGACGACCGGGACGCCGGTCGAGCCGGACAACCTTCGGCGTAGTTGGTACCCGATTCGGGAGGCGGCAGGGCTGGGTCCGATCCGGTTCCACGATCTACGGCATAGCTGCGTGACGCTGCTCCTGGATCTTGGAACGGCGCCGCACATCGTGCGAGACATCGTGGGTCACTCTGACATCGATGTCACGATGACGATCTACGCCCACGCCTCACTGGATGAGAAGCGGGCAGCGGTGCGGAGGCTGGATGAGCGTCTTCGCTAGTGGTCAATCCGAGCGGCGTTGGCGTCAAGGCTGGCGTCAATCGGCCCTACAGCGCGTCCGCCGATTTGCGTTTGCGCTGGTCAGAGGTGGTGGGCAGGGACGGGATCGAACCGTCGACCTTCCGCTTTTCAGGCGGACGCTCGTACCGACTGAGCTACCTGCCCATCAACTGCGGTGACCGGCTTGCACCGGCCACCGCAGCGACCCCGACGGGACTCGAACCCGCGACCTTCGCCGTGACAGGGCGACGCGCTAACCAGCTGCGCTACGGGGCCATGCCTTACGTACCGGCGCCGACGAATCTATCGCACGGCGGCGGTCGTGCCCCCAACGGGATTCGAACCCGTGCTACCGCCTTGAAAGGGCGGCGTCCTAGGCCTCTAGACGATGAGGGCAAGCTGCAGCGGATCTTTCCGCCGTCAGGGACCGCCCAAGTCTATGGGTACGCCGTTCGCCACTCCAAACCGGGCACACCCGGAGTCCCCGGATCGCGAGTGGACCGCCGACGCGCCGCCGATGCAACGCTGACGGACCGCCAGGCCGGCCTAGCGCGGTGCGGCGGGGCTTTCCGGCTCTGTCTCGCCGGAGTCGGGCGTACCAGTCGATCCTGCCCCAGGTGAGGACGGTGCGGACGGCGAGGGCGAATCGGACGGCGAGGACTCTTCCTCGGGTAGGCGGGTGATCGTCGGCGTCGGGACAGGGCTCGTGGGCACTGGACCCGAGGGACGCGGGATCGGGCTGGGCGTGGTGGCCTCCTCGTCGGGCTGTACCTGGTGCCGGTCGATCTTGGCCGAGGTGAGGCCGAGCCCGCCCAGGGTGATCTCGTCCCACGCCTGGAGCTGCCGGGTCGACCGGTCGAGATAGAGCACCGAGAGTTCGATAGGCGCTGGTTTGTCCTTCTCGAGGGCGCGCAGCCCGGCACCGCCGGTCGTACCCTCCTGCATCAGTCGACTGCCGCCGGGGAGTACGAGGTTGAGCCGTTCGTGGCCGTGCCCCGTCAGCAGCAGGGACGCGTGTCCGTCGAAGAACGCCGCGCCCGCGCTGTCGTGATAGACGATCGCGTCGACCGCGGGCTCAGACTTCTTCGCCACGTTGGCGATGGCCGCCGCCTGGCGGGCGACCGCTTCGGTCTCCCCGGCGATGTCACGCCCGTCCCGGTCCGGTGTGAAGCGGGGATCACCCGCGCCGAGGAACCGGATTCCCTCGACCGTCTTCACCTTGCCGTCCATCACGATGACGTTGGGCAACTGGCGCATGGCTTCCTCGGTCTCCACGGAGTCGTGGTTGCCGCGGACCCAGACATACGGAACGCGAAGAGAGGGGATCCGCTGCAGGAAGTAGTTCTCGGCCGGCAGGCCGTGGTCGGTGATGTCGCCGGAGTCGACGATCACGTCGACGGAGTACTGCCGGGTGACCGAGTCGATGATGTCCCAGGCGTGCTCGCCGAGGTGGAGGTCGGCGACGTGCAGAACGCGGATCACGTCGTCCTCGGGTTCGTACGCAGGAAGGGTCGACGTCACGTCATAGAGCTTGGTGACATTGGTGACGAGCCGAGTGAGCTCGTCGGCGTAGGCGTCGAAGTTCTCGGCGATGTCGCGCGCATTGCCGATGAGGGAGGGCGCGCCGGTGAGGAGGCCGGTGTACTTCGGTTCGGTGACGGCGCGCGGGTCGACGGTCATGCTGGCGAGCCCGAAGACCGCGAGGATCGTGACCGCCATACTTCCGCCGGCGATGATGGTCGGCGTCCGGCGGCGGGCCACGATGAGGGTCACCAGCATGGCGCTGAGGGTCCCGATCACGAGCGCTTTCGTCGCGGTGGCGTATACGCCTTCCCGCAGGTCACGAATGATCACCGGCTCGATCTTGCTGAGCACCTTCGGGTCGGCGAGGATCCGTTCCGCGGCCTCCTGGTTGATCCGGTCGACGGAGACCTGGAGCTGGACCGGGCCGTTGTGGGTGTCGAGTTCGAGGGTGCCGAGTGGGGGGAGGGAGAGGACGGACTCGCCGCGCCACGACGGGATGAGCCGCATCGTGGTCTCGACCGGACCGACCGGCTGCTGGGTCGCGCCGAAGAACGCGATGCCGAACCATGCACCGGCGTACGCGACAACCGCGAGGACCACGATCATGGCCGGCCGCCGCAGTCGCGGGACCACCCGGCCCGCGAACCGCCGCAAATGCCGCGTGAACTGCCAGAGCGCTCCGGCGACGGCGATCGCGCGCCTTCGAAGGTCGGACACCGGGTGGTCGGGCATCCCCACCGTTGTACCCCACCTGCGGGGCGACCTCGCAATCAGGGCGGGTCGAGAATGGCGATGTGCTGGAGATGTCGCGGGAGAAGTTCGAAGGCCTGGTCGCCGAGGCGCTCGACGAGGTGCCGCCGGATCTTGCCCAGTTGATGGACAACGTGGTGGTGCTCGTCGAGGACGATCCGCCGCCGGGGGAGGGTGACCTTCTCGGGTTGTACGACGGTACGCCGCTGACCGGGCGCGGCTATTCCTACGCAGGCGTCCTGCCCGACCGGATCACGATCTTCATGAACCCGACGCTGCGCATCTGCGAGACCGTCGAGGACGTCGTCGAGGAGGTCCACATCACCGTCGTCCACGAGATCGCCCACCACTTCGGCATCGACGATGACCGCCTGCACGAGCTGGGCTACGGCTGAGCCATGCCTCGGCCGCGGCGTGGGGGATTGGCGGGTGAGGCAGGGCAGGGGCGGTCGTCCGTAGGCAAGCAACGCCCCGCCCCGTGCGGGTCAGCCGTTCATGGCGGCTGGAGCGCCCGAGCCAGTCGACGAGCCGGGTCGACGCCGCAGAGACGTGGCGTCCGATCCAGAGACCCAGCCGCGTTCGGCTGCCCGGAGCCCGGCCTCGAACCTGCTCCGCGCGTCGAGCCGGGTCATCAACTCGGCCATCATCCGCCTGACGGTACGCAGGGATACCCCGAGTTGGCGCGCGGCCGACGCGTCGGTCATTCCTCGGCCGAGCAAACGGAGCAGATCACGCTCCTGAGGGGTCGGAGCGTCAGCCCGGACCTGAGCCGGGGCGGGTGCCGCGAGGCGTGCCTCGCCCCAGACGTGGTCGAAGAGTTCGGAGAGGGCCGCTGCGAGGGCGCGGTTGTGGACGACGAACGCGGCCGCCGCGCTCGGTTCGGCGGGAACGATCGCCGTCATCCGGTCGACGACGAGCATCGCGGGCGGCAGGGACGGAGTGGTCCGGGCGCTGCCACCGCGGGACACCAGCCAGCGCGCGTGCGCCCGGCCCGCGTCGTCGGCCAGGATGCTTCCGGCGTAGATCGCGCGGACGGACACGCCTCGGTCGATCGCCTTCTCGATCGCGGCGGGGGACACGCCGAGTGCGATCCCGCGTGCGCCCTCGGCGAGGATGCACATCACCGCCGACCGTGACGCCGCGAGCATGTCCTCGACCCGGCCGCGTACGGCGGCGCCGCTCCGCGACAGCTCGTCCGGAGCGGTTGCTCGCGACCCGTCGTACGCGGTGTATGCGGCGACCAGGGCCGCGAACGCCTCCTGGCTGCGGGACAGCTCGTGCTGTTGGGCGAGAAGCTTCGCCTGTCGACGCGCGATGGACGGACCGAGGCCACGCCGCGGGTCGAGGGGAATGAGCCGGCTCGGGTCCTCCGGCGACGCCGCCGCGAGGCCGGCCGCGACGAGTCTCGCAACCACCCGGTCGCCCTGCGCGCGTGAAATCCCGAGACGTTCGGTCATGCGCGCTGCCGTGGACACGTTGCCCTGGAGGAGGAGGTGGTACGCCTCGCGCATACTCCGATCGAGGCCAAGCACGTCGGACATGGCCAGGTTCCTTAGGTATCCGCCCGCTGAGAGATACCTCTGATTGTGCTCCCATTGCGGTGCCCCTTGACGGGAGCACTACGCGGACCTGTGGAAAAGTTCCGTCCTCGGACTCGGCGCGAGGCCGGGCAGGGACCGGCGGGCAGCGTGACCACGAAGAGTGCGCGGGTCATAGGCCCGCGCACTCTTCATGAACACGATCTGAGGCGGTGTACGCCCGGCGACGCGCGCCGCGGTAGGGCTTGCCCCGACCTCGACGATGAGGCGGTGTACGCCTGGCGAGAAGCCGCCGAGGCATTCACCGAGGCGTTCCCAAGGCGTCCCCCAAGAGCCCCGACGGGGCGCGCGGGTCAGGCTGCCCGGACCTCGACGATCTCGACGGTGAGTTCGCCCACGGGCGCGTCGTAGGTCACCTTGTCGTTGACCCGGCGACCCATCAGTGCCTGGCCGAGCGGGCTGGTCGGCGTGAGTGCGACGACATCTCCCGCCTGCTCCTCGATCAAGCCGACCTGGTAGGTCTCGGTGCTTCCGTCGTCGAAGCGAAGCGTGACGACGGAACCCACCGCAACGGTGTCGTCGGGCGCGTCGTTCGCCACTGTCGTCGCCGACAGGAGGTCGCGAATCCGGGCCAGACGCCGGTCGATGGACTCGATCTCGATCTGTTGCGTGGCGAACGACGCCTGGTCGACAAGATCGCCGCCGGTGTCGCTGCCTTGTTCGGCGACAAGCTCGGCGCGTCGTTGCGTCAGCTCGATCTCATCCTTCTCCAGGCGGGTACGCGCGGATGCGGAGAGCTGGTGGACTTGATGGTCGAGAAGACTCACGGCGACCACACTCCCTCGGTTGCCCCCAGACGTCGGCCAGGAACCGAAGACACAGATGTATGACCCCGGACCGCCGTCATCGACGAAGGCCCCCATCCTCTCACGCCGCGCCCACATCGGATGTCGAGTATCAAGGTCCGGACGCCCTAAGTGAAGAACTCGTTACGCACCGCGGGTAACAGGGAGATATCGGTGCTCCGGAGGGGATTGCGTACCAGCATGCTGTTCGTCCCGGCCTCCCGGATCCATCCCCGACTGTCCGTGACGTCCGCACTGCGCAGAACCTCCGGCAGACGTGGGTCGGGCGCGCACCGGCAGGTCGTCAGGGGCAGGCTAAGGGGCGTGCCTACTCAGGAAAGTGGCGACGAGGCCGCGGGCGGCGGGTTGATCCACGGCGACAACCCGTTCCTGCCGCCGCCGCACGAGCGCGATCCGGTACGCCGGCTGCGAGGCCGGTTGGCCGCGCCGGTGACGTTGTGGTCGGCCGGCGTGCCGGTCACCGGTACCGCGGGCGTCGCGGCCACCGGTACGGTCGGCGTCGCGGCCACCGGTACCGCCGGCGAGTTGGCGGCCGGTCGTCCGCGTCGGGCCGCTCTTCCGGTGTCCGCCGTCATCGTGGCCGAGGGTGAACCTGGCCTGATTCTCGGGCTCGTCGACGGCGACTCCGAACTGTGGCCGCTGCTCGAGTCCACCGGGCGGTTCGCGGTCTCCGTTCTGCGCTGGGAGCACCGTGCGCTGGCCGATGCGTTCGCCGGTCTGATGCCGGCGCCGGGCGGGCCGTTCCGGCTGGCCGAGTGGACGGACACGGACTGGGGTCCGGTCCCCACCTCCGTACAAACCTGGGCGGGGTGCCGGCTCATGCGGGCCCGGCCGTTCGGCTGGGCGTTGGCGGTCGAGGCAGAGCTCGAACGCATCGAACTGGGGGAGGAGAGCGACCCGCTCCTGCACCGTCGTGGGCGTTACTTCACGGCGCCGGGCGGCTGAACCGTGGACGGCCCGCCGATCGGACGTCACATCCCGTACGCCTCGAGCAGCCGGAGCCACAGCTCGTTCACGGTGGGATAGGCGGGTACGGCGTGCCAGAGTCGCGGCAGCGGGACCTCGCCGACGACGGCGACCGTGGCGGCGTGGAGGAGTTCGCCGATCTCCGGACCGACGGCGGTGAACCCGACGATGACCAGACGTTCCTGGTCGACGACGATCTTCACGTGTCCGGTGTAGCCGTCGGCGCGGAGCGCGGCGCCGGCGACGTTGCCGACGTCGTACTCCACTGCTTGCACGACCACACCCGTGTCCCGCGCCTGTTCCTCGGTGAGGCCGACGGTCGCGACCTGCGGGTCGGTGAAGACGACGGCCGGCACCGCGCCGTGGTCGGCGGTGGCGGCGTAGGGAGACCACGCGACCGGTGCGGCATGCTCCCCGTGCGCCCGTGCCGCGATCGCGTCGCCGCAGGTACGGGCCTGGTACTTCCCCATGTGCGTGAACAACGCCCGATGGTTGACGTCCCCGGCTGCGTAGAGCCAGCCGCCCTCGACGGCGGTCACGCGGCAGCTGTCGTCGACGTCGAGCCAGGAGCCGGGTTCGAGGCCGACGGTCTCCAGCCCGACCGTCGCGGTGTTGGGTTCGCGCCCGGTCGCCACGAGGAAGGCGTCGGCGCTGACGTCGTCGGCGTCGGTGGAGAGGACGACCGGCCCGTCGTTCTCGCGGGCGACGGAGCGGACCGTCGTGGACGTACGCACCTCGACGCCCGCGGCGCGGAGCGACTTCGCGACGTGCTCGCCGGCGAAGGCCTCGAGCGCCGGCAGCAACCGGTCGGCCATCTCCAGCAGGGTGACGTGCGAGCCGAGATCGGACCATGCCTGGGCGAGCTCGCAGCCGACGACGCCGCCGCCGAGGACCGCGAGCCGTTTGGGTGCCTCCTTGGCGCTGGTCGCGTCCCGGCTGGTCCATGGGCGTGCCTCGCGGAGTCCCGGGATCGGCGGCATGGCGGCCTTCGATCCCACGCAGACGCCGACGGAGTGGCGGGCTTCGAGCACTCTGGGCGGTGACTCGTCGGTGGGCTGGACGACCACCCGCTTCGTACCGTCGAGTCGTGCGCTGCCCCGCAGCACCGTGATGCCGGCGTTCTTGGCCCACTCGATCTGGCCCGAGTCGTTCCAGTGAGAGGTGAACGCGTCGCGGCGGGCGAGTACGGCCGGAACGTCGAGCTGCCCATTCACCGCCTCGGCGGCTCCGGGTACGGCGCGCGCGGCCCGTAACGCCTCGCCGCTGCGCAGCAGGGCCTTGCTCGGCATGCAGGCCCAGTAGGAGCACTCGCCGCCGAGGAGTTCCGACTCGACGAGGATCGCGCTGAGACCGCGCTTCACCACCCGCTGGGCGAGGTTCTCGCCGACGGCTCCACCGCCGATGACGATGACGTCGTACACATTCTGGTCCGCCGCTGTCTGGCCAGGCTGGCCCGTCTCGTTTGGCTTGCCCGTCTCGCCGGGTTCGGTCGTCTCCTCGCTCATGGCGGCCCGCGACTCTCCTTCGGACATGGCGTGTCGGACATGGCGTCTCGGACATGGTGTACCAGGTCTCACCCGTCAGCGTAAGAAGTTGGTAACCGTTCAGGGGGCATCGAAACCTTGGTCGAGTCGTTGTGGTGGACATGACGCGGAGGAAGCAGGGCTTGTGGCGACGCCGGCGGGGCGTCCTGACGGTGGTGACCGTGCTCGTGACCGCGGCCGTCGCAGGCGGGCTGGTGGCCTTCGAACCATGGCGGCTCTTCACCAGCAGCACGGTGAACGAGGAGATTCCCGTGTCGGTCGCCGAAGAAGCGGCGACGCCCACAGCCCCGAGTACGGCGCCGAGCCCGACTCGGAGCGCCAGCGCCACGCCGAGCCCGACTGGGACCGCCAGCGCCAGCGCCAGCCCGACGCCGGACGACACGCCGGCCGGGCCCAGGGAACTCGCGAGTGGGCAGTTCGTCACCCAGGAGCACGAGACGACGGGCACTGCCCGGATCCTGCGGCTTGCCGACGGCGAGCGCTACCTGCGGCTCGACACCTTCTCCACCTCCGATGGTCCTGACCTGCACGTCTGGATCACCGACCAGGCGGCGGGCGGGTCATGGGGGAAGTACGACGACGGCCGATTCCTCCGGCTGGGCGAGCTGAAGGGCACTGACGGCAACCAGAACTACCGGATCCCGGCGGACGCCGACCTGGCAGGGCTGCGGAGCGTGGTGATCTGGTGCGACAGGTTCAACGTCGCGTTCGGATCGGCGCCCCTCGAGTCGTAGTGGCGGGACACCTGCCTGTCGGCGCAGGCGTACTGGCTGATGATCCACTGTCGGTGGCTGCTGTTTGACTGACGCCGTGAACAGAAACGCGAGTGTTCCGCCCGAGCTGCCGGTGCTCTCGTTCCCGACGACGGTGGCGTTCGGCGCCTGGCTCGCCGACCATCACGAGACCTCCGCCGGGCTGTGGCTCAAGATCGCCCGGAAGGGATCGGGCGGAGAGTCGGTCACCTATGCCGAAGCCGTCGATCTCGCCCTGTGTCACGGCTGGATCGACAGTCAGGCGAAGTCCTTCGACGACGCTCACTGGTTGCAGCGCTTCACCCCGCGCAAGCCACGCAGCAAGTGGTCGAAGATCAACTGCGACAAGGTCACCCGACTGATCGAGTCCGGCGAGATGCGTCCCGCCGGACTCCGCGAGGTCGAGCGGGCGAAGGCCGACGGTCGCTGGGACGCGGCCTATGACGGCCCACGAACGGCGACCGTGCCTGACGACCTGCAGGCCGCGCTGGAAGATGACGCCGCGGCGCGCGAGTTCTTCGCCGGTCTCGACAGCCGGAACCGCTACGCGATCCTCCACCGCATCGCCGACGCCAAGAAGCCTGAGACGCGCGCGCGGAGGATCGAGAAGTACGTCACGATGCTGGCCAGGAAGGAGAAGCTCTATCCCTGACGGTCCGGCTCCGGGTAGCGGAGCTCCACGTCGTGCTGGTGGTTGTGGCCGGCGGCGACGTGGATCTCGCTGGCGCAGGGCGGATACATGCTCGCGACCAGCGTGTAGTCACCTTCGGGCAGCTCGTCGAACCTGTAGTGCCCGCTTGGCCCGGACGCGGTTGCCCGCACCACGCGTCCCCACCCGTCGACCAGGGTGAGCCTGACGTCGGAGATGCGCCCGGCGCGGCCGCCGCTGACCGTGCCGTGCAGCCGCCCGCCGCCGGTCAGCTCGACGTCGCACCGCACCTTCTGCGTCTCGGGAATGTGGACGACCTGGGCGGACGCGCGGTATCCCGGGGCGGTGACGGCAAGGGTGTAGGTGCCCGGCTCGACGTCACCGAGCAGGTAGCCGCCGCTGGTGGCCGTGGCACCGCTGAGCACGACCTCGCCGTCATGGTCTGCGAGGGTCACGGCCGCCGCCGCGACCGGCTCACCGGTGGCGTTCTTCACCGTGCCGTGGATGCCGGTCTCGCCGGTCATGGTGAGCTCGACGGTGGTCGGGTCGTGGCGTACGTCGACGACCTGCGCGTACGGATGGTGGGCGTGGGCGCTGGCGATCAGCAGGTACGGAGCCGGGGAGGGTGCGGTGAGCTCGTAACGACCTCCGCCCGCGGCCACACTGCGGGCGACCTGTTCGCCCGCGATGTCGCAGAGGGTGAGGACGACGCCCGGGAGAGGGCGGCCGTCGGATCGGCGTACGACTGCCTGGATCCGCCGGGGACCCGGTGAGCCGTGGTCGCTGTCGCCGGTAGGCGCGTCCGGTGCCGTATCCAGTGCTGTATCCGGTTCCGTGGTCGATGCGACGGGCGGTGTGGCGGCCGGAGTCTGTGCTGGTGGCGTGGCGGCCGGAGACGGACCGACGTGGTTCGGGTTCCGGCTCTCGGTGTGGGGGGGTTCTTGGCTGCGGTTTCCTGGGCCGCGTTGTTCCGGGCTCGAGGGTTCCGGGCTCGAGTGTTCCGTCGTGAGGGTGTCCCCGGGCCGGTCACCGGCAGGCGCGTTCGCGTTCCACGCGACATGACGAGCGGTACGGAGTGTGCTCTCCTCCAGTACGCACGCGATCAGCAGGCCGGCCAACAGGACGGGGACGGCGTACCGGAACGTCGGCGGCAGGCCGGCCGCGAAGGAGGCGATCCCCTCCGCGTCGAGGTGGGGGAGTAACCAGGCGAGGCCATCAGCGGTACGCGCAAGGCCCAGGGGAAGCTCGCCGTTGTCGTCGAGCCAGGCCGGCGAACCAGCCGTGAGGGCACTGACGTCTCCGCCCAGTCGGTCGTGGACGAGGGCGCCGGTCGCGACCGCACCCAGGAACGCGCCACACTGCCAGAAGTAGTTCGTCATCGCGGTCGTGACGCCCAGCAGGCAGGGGCCGGCGACATTCTGCGCGGCGAGGACGACGACCGGCATGACCAGACCCGCGCTCACGCCGATGGCCGCCAACGCGACGGTGACCTGCCACTGTGGTGTGTCGGCCGTGAGTGCGGAAATCCGTCCGATGCCGACCATGGCAATGACAATGCCGAGCGCGAGGAATATCCGGTACGAAACAGTCTTACGCATGGTCGTACCCGCAACCAGTGCGGCGAAGAAAAAGCCGCAGCCCAACGGCAACAAAGCTGTTCCGGTTTCCATGGACGTGGTGCCTCGTATGAGCTGCAGGCTCACCGGAAGGTAACTCGCGACGCCGAATACCGCGACGCCGATGAGGGCTGCGACGATGCTGGTGACGACAAAGGAACGATCACGGAAAAGCCGTAGCGGAACTGCGGGCGGCCGGACGTACCTTTCCACCACCATGAACACCGCGATGGCCACGCCTGTACCGCCAAGGAGGCTGAGCATCACCGCGGAATCCCATGCGTACCATGTCCCACCCAGAATCACCAACAGAGAAACGCACGCGGTGACACACGACAGCAGTAGCGCGCCGACCACATCGGGCCGGACCTTCAATGCACGAGGTGGTCCGGGAATCTTGCCCGCGAAGCCCACGCAGGCAAGGGAGAGGACGATGACAGGTATCTCGACGTAGCAGCACCACCGCCACGTGAGGCGGTCGACAAGTACCGCACCGAGAAGTGGGCCGGTGAAAGACGCCAGTCCGAATACGCCGAGGACAATTCCGAGGAGCGGGGCGGATCGGCGTGGCGTGGTGAGTCCTGCGACAATGGACTGTGCGCCGACGAGGATGCCGGCGGTGCCGATTCCCTGCATCATTCTGAAGGCGATGTATTCGGAGAATCCGGGCGACCAACTCGCGAGGGCGGCGCCGAGGACAAAGATTGTCGCCGCGACCATGAAGAGCTTCTTCCGCCCGACGGTATCGCCGAGGGTGCCGAAGAGCGGCATTCCGGCGGCGACGGCGAGAAAGTAGCCGGGAGCCACCCAGGTCCACTGGTTGCCGGCGTTCAGATCAGCGTCGACGGCCTGCAGGACGGATGGCAGCATCGTCGAGTCGAGCGCCGCGGCAAGGGTGGCCAGCAAGAGACCGGTCACGATGGCGCCCGCGCGGCCTCGGCTGAGCGGTGTAGGTCGTGGGTCGCGGCTCGGGCCAGGCGGTGCGACGGTAGGGCTCGTCGCGCGTCGCACCTGCCGGCCCACCCTCGGATGTTGCGGCGAACCCGGCTTGGTCGAGGTCGCGGTGTTGCTGGTATCGGTCGTGGTCACAGTCACACCCCCGGAGACTCAGTCACCGAGATCACTGTACGGCTCCGCGCCAGTACGGATAGCAACCGAGGGGTAGGTGTCGCGTACCGAAGCTGGGAGGCGGGTCGCCGCCACCGCCCTTGGCTCAGGCTCACCCGCGGTCCCGATAGGCTGCGTTCACTGCCGGGCCGTTAGCTCAACTGGCAGAGCAGCGGACTTTTAATCCGCGGGTTCTGGGTTCGATCCCCAGGCGGCCCACCCTGTTTGACCAGGCGAAACGAACGGGGCGGCCGTAACCGACCGCCCCGCTGACCCCCGCGCCTGACCCCAACGGCACCCTTCCGTGCCGTCGTCCAGAGGAAGTTGAGGCGGTCGACTGCCGTGCGTTGGACTCGCTCGGTGACGTCGACGTAGATGAGTTTCGTGATGGTTGGGGAGCTCTGGCCGAGGACATCCTGGACGTGCTCGACAGGCACACCCTGTTCGTACAGCAGCGTGGCGCAGGAGTGTCGGAGATCGTGGAATCGGATGCGTCGCACGCCTGCCCGGTCACAGAGGGTGGCGAAGTGCCTGTTGATGTTGCGCGGTTCGATTGGTGTGCCGATTTTTGTGGTGAAGACCAGGCCGTGGTCGTTCCACGCCTTGCCGGCCGCCTCCTTCGCCTCCTTGTCCTGCTGCGCTCGATGCTCCTCGAGGGCGGTGCGGCAGGCGTCAGGGACGGCAACGGCCCGCTCGGACCCATCCGACTTCACCCGCCCGAGCTGGAGTTTTCCGTCGGTGCGGTAGAGGGCCTGGCGGACACGGATGACGCCGCGCACCAGGTCGACGTCGTGCTATCGCAGTCCGAGGGCTTCCCCGCGCCGCAGGCCTAGAGACAAGGCCACTGCGCGTCGCCCGCTATCTGTACGTCCCGTTTTCGGCACTTCTCCGGGTCGCCGAAGAAACCACGAGTTGGAGTTAGCGATCTTCGTCAGCGGATTGTGGCGTGCCAGACTTTCGCTTTTCCGTCGATCGGGTCGAGCCGCTCCACCCAGGTGACTTTTGTTCCGGCCAACCTGACCGAGGCGACGGAGGGGTGGGTTTTGCCTAGGGTGTGCAGGCATCCGGTGCGCAGGTCCAGCAGGTAGTTGGCGTTGGCCGTGAAGCTAATAGCGTCACGTCCAGCATCGAGCCAGCCCGCGGGTGCACGCACCTGGGCGATCTGTCGAGCGTCTTTGTAGACTTTGACGGTCTTGTGGTCTTCGACCCATGCGGCCGTATCCCCTTCGGCGACAAGGAAGAAACCGCTGCTGGTCCTGCTGCTGTAGATCAGCTCGGTCTTGCCAGTCCGAAGCGACTTGCGGTGGATGGCATAACCCGGCTCGTTCGGACGTTCAAGGTGGATGGCTGCGTAGTAAAGCCAGCCGCCGGTGGCGCTGGGACTGACCGCATCCCTGACCTCCAACGTGGTGGGTTCGGACCCGTCGACCACCCGGCTGTAAATGTTCACGACCGGCGCCTTGCCCTTAACGGGATTCGGCCGGGCCTCGGCCCAGTAAACCTTCCCTTCGTAAAGATCTGGAATCGTGTAACCGGGAACGGTGGGCGCAGAGTCGAGCTCCTCGATCTTGGTCGCCCTCGCGAGTTCAATGATCTTCCCAGTCGGCCGGTCGGCCGCGTACATCACCCAGTTCGACGTGCTGAGGACCTGATCGGGCTGTTCCAGCCACACCACATGGTCGGCGTCGAACGCGGAGAACGTGGTCTGGGTGCCTTCGTGGCGGTCGTGTTGGCCCCGTATCGTCTGCTGCTTTCCGGTGGCCGGGTCGAGGATCGTCAGGATGCCGGGGTGCAGACCGGATGGCTCGTCATGCCGACCACTTTCGACTAGAATCTCGCCCGACTCGGCCAAAGCCTGATACGACGCGGACTCGGAGCGGATCTTGTCGGGAAGGATCTGCTCATCGCTGATGATTCCAGCCTCTCCGGCCGGCACGGCGTCTCGACGTCGCAGACGCATTGGGTCGCACTCAGCCCCATCGTGGCCAACCGAACTCGCCGCCTTTGATGCCTCGGGGTCTTGTGCTCCACGGTCGTGGGGTCCGGACGAGCAGGCGGTCACGGACAAAGCCGTGACCGCCAACGCGGCGATGATACGTGTCACCAGACGATCGCCTTATCTTTTGATCGGATGTAGGAATTGACGAAGTAGTTCATGGTGCCACCGTTGAAGAACTGCTCCGATTGCCAGGGCAATACAGAGTCGGCTGAGAAGTCCGCCATATGCGTACGGTCCCAACCGTCGGAGTCGACGAAATAGTCGTAGGTGGCGACCAAGTGGCCGATACTGATGGTTGAGTGATGGTTGTAGTGCGGGTTAGCTTCCCCTCAATTTTCATATGTGGATACCGCGACAGACACCCCGGGTGTCGATGTCATCGGTGACGTCGGCTTTGAACTCAACGGGAGTCGGGTCGTCCCTGACGACGTACCAGGCTGGATCTGCGCCATAGAGCCACCTATTTGAGCCCCGCCTGATGTGCTCATGGAAGGTGCCGTCCTCGCCAGCCGGCGCATCTAGATACGCAGCCTTCGCCAGGTTCTGCTGGTTCAGTGCTTGTCCGTCATAGGCGGAGTCCTGGCTGTTGGTACCGCACCAGCTAATTTCCGTCTGCGCCCGGTGCAGAAGGTTAAGAGACGTGGACTTCCGGATCCGCCCAGGTGGGTGAAGCGGCGACGGCAAGGCCCACGCTGTCGGCGGCGGTCAGCAGGGCCAACGTAATTCTTGGCAACGAGACTCCTTCAAAAACGACGACAAGTGGGCACACACATCCGCAGCTAGCAGGCAGACAGATTCACCGTGCAGACGTTCGATACGTACGACTTGCCTATGAGTCCCGCCCTGAGCCGCCGCCCGTTGAGGGGCACCGTATATGCCCCTCTTTGGGACCTGCTAGTCCCGTCGCTGGCCGACTTTGTACAGGGGCCGCCGTCCATCCGGTGGTACCTGATGGGCCTGGGTGACAGGGGGCAGGCCGTCACTGTCACAGCTGTCACTGTGACACTCAACCCGCTTCGACCTGCGGAAACGCGAGTGACAGGGGAGTGACAGTCGTCAGGTTCCTGTCCTTCCCACACTCTCTCTATGTCCGGCATCCCCCCGATGTTTCAGCCGGGTTGTTCCGGCCGGACGTCACAGCGCCACAACGGGGGCGTCGCCGAGCAGCCATGCACGTAGCCGTCACCAATAGCTCATGTTGTGCACGCGAAGTGCGCACTAAAAGAGCGTGAATCGGCCGCACGAAATCAGCCCGCCCGGTCCTTTTAATCCGCGGGTTCTGGGTTCGATCCCCAGGCGGCCCACCTGTAAAACGCCTGGGCAGGGCGCGTCTGACACCTGCTGCCCAGCACTGCCGGATGTTCCGAGCAGCACCGCGGCTTGGGAACGTACGTCGTCGCGCCAACAACGCGCGGAGTGGGACGTTGACGGGCTAGCGAGCGGGGCGTTCCGGGGGCACGTCAGGGTGATCAACCGCAAACCGGCGTGCGCTGCCTGACGCAGAGGTGTCAAGCTGCGCTAATGGTGACAGTCAGGGTCGTTGAACCCGAGGATCTGCCCTTCCTATGGGCGATGGCCGTGCTGCCTCACATAGGTGCTACGGCCGATCCGTCTGTCCCGATCCCACTGCCCGCTGCTTGCTTTGCGCCGAAACAGTTCTCCGACCTCGCCGACCCGTTCGCCACCATCCTCGGGGTGGGTGGAGATTTCTTCGTGGCCGAGACGGACGGCAACCTGGTCGGGATGGCAGGCTTCCGCCCGACCAGCTTCCCGGCCCGGGTCGAGGTCATGCATGTGCGAGTTCACCCTGCACTGCGCCGGCACGGGATTGGCCGCGTGTTGATGACCGCGGTGGAAGCAGGAGCGGCGAGCCGCGGATTCAAGGAGGCATGGCTGGACACGGCCACGAACATGCCCGTAGCCATGTCCTTCTATGAAGTCCTCGGCTACATCGAGGTGGGCCGGGAGAGCAGGCCAGATTGGCACTGGACGCTCGTGTACTACCTCAAGGAGCTGCCGACGTCCGCGCTGAGCTACTGAAAGACGCGTCAGGGAGGGTGGTCCGGCCATCGGACTGCCAGATCGAGAATTGAGGCGGGTGACGCTCAACCGGTCGTCCCACGCTCAGGAGTATGCACCGGGACTGCCCGTGAGTGACCGCTTAAAGCCGAGGTGGCTAGCACGCCGGACGGCTACACCGCTGTACCGGTTGCAGTCTGGGAACCACGCATGACCCGCCCTGTACAGGGCTACCACGCGGCCCTACGTTGGGCATGATCAGACTCGGTAGGAGCTTGTGATGGATGGTCTGCTGTGTCTCGCCCATGAGGGCTTTCGTCTGCGCCCTGCTCAACCGTACGACTTCGAGGCGATCATGCGACATGGTGACGATTCTTGCTGGCTAGGTGTTCCCGATCAGGAGGTTGGTGACGCCGTGGTGGAGTTGTGAGGCTGGGGGTTGGTCTCCGACGGCGGTGTGTGGGCGATGGTAGTTGTAGTGGATGTTCCAGACTTGGATGGCTTCGGCGCGTTGGGTTTCGCTGGTCCAGACTCTGGCGTTG
>NZ_JBEEAB010000042.1:0-20205 GCF_040120725.1 Actinopolymorpha sp. B9G3
ACCGTCCTCATCCAGCGGCGTGGGTACACAGATCACCACGGTCTCGGCGGTGGCAAGCACGGCTTCGTCGGACGTCACGGTGAAACCCGCGGCCAGCATGGCCGCGATGTCGGCATCGCAGATGTCACCGACATGAGACCGGCCCGAGGACAGCCCGGCGATCACCCCGTCAGAAACGTCGAGCCCGACGACACGAAGCCCCGCCCGGCAGCCCTCACGGACCAACGGCAGACCGACATACCCCAGACCAACGACAGCAAGGTCACGCTCGGTCTGGTCCTGAGGTGGCTGGACTCCGTGCTGGAGCACATCGTGGTTGGACGACGATTGGTTCATATGGCTTCCTTGACCGACAGGTCCGGCACGGACCTCGAATAGCGAGCACATCGCTGATCAACGACATGACGATACTCAGACATTGACCCCCCAGCCTCAGAAGCTCGCTATTTCTACACCAGAGGGCCATCCTGCCGCCAGTGAGGTGTGCGCTGTTGGAGTCGTCCCGTCGCATCCACCACCTCGACGTCGAGGTCCGAGTGCGGCGAAATTGTGGTGCTAGCCCGAGATGTCCCTGTTCGGGCGCAGTTCATCGAGGTCGGAGAAGGATTCAGATCCGTCGAAATTGGACGTCAGCCGTCAGACCACTGTGGGGGCAGAGTCGCGAGAGCGAGCGACGAGACCTGGCCGGAACCGGCCACCTGTGAGAGGTCGGCCCGGCGAGCACGAGGATGGGTGAACGGGCAGGTCGGAACGGGCCGACACCAGTCGAAGCCCTTCGAAGTCGTCGAGCGGGCTCAGCTACAGCAGCTCAGCGGCACAGTGCGAACGGCATGCCGTCTTCGCCGAGCGCCATGATGCGGGTCTGGTACGACGTGTAGCTGGGGTACTCGCCAGCCATCCAGAGCACACTGAGGGCACCGTCACCGCGCATCCCGTGTGGCTTGAGCGGGCGTACGTTGAGTTCCCGCGAGTTCGAGGTGATCGCCACCGAGTCCCAGCTGGCGCCTTGGTCCGTGGAGGTCCAGCGGGAGATCTCGTGCCGACCGCCCGGCTCCTGGCGGGACAGCAGGACCACCGAGGGGTTGGCGTGGTCCAAGGAGATCCCGCCGGAATAGTTGGGCTCGTTGCCGTCGGCACTGATCGAATCTCCGGCAGCCGTGATCTCGGTGTCCACCCACGAGCCTGCGTTGTCCCAGCGGGCATACCGATAACGGTGGTCGGTGTCGGAGGGAAACGTCGCGTAGACGAGAATCGGCCGGCCAGCGGAGTCGCAGGCGATGTCCCATATCCAAGCCTTGGGCCCGGCGGCCGCGGCATCGTAGACCAGATCAGCCTGATCCGGCCGGATGGCGGCGCCCAGGTCGCCGATCGGTGTCCCGTCGGCGCGGTGAAGGCTGCCGGCCCGGTAGTACATGTAGTAGATGCTGGTGCGCACACGGTTGGGATGTGCCTGGGTGAACGCGAAGTGAATGGTGTCGGTTCCGTCCGAAAACACCTTCACATACGGGCGTTCACCGGGAGCGCTGATCAATGTGGTGGCCGGTGTCCATGTCTCGCCGTCGACGCTGGTGGAGAATGTCGGGTTGAAGTTGCCGCCACGCCAGAACACGAAGAGCCGGCCAGGCTCCCTGCTGAGCTGGGCGAGATTCTGGTAGGTGAATCCGGGACGGTCGCCACTGGTGTTGTCGGTGATCTCACGGACGGGTTCCCAACCGCCGGTGATGTCTTCGGCCAGTACCGAACGTCGGTAGTAGATCGGTACGCCGGGATACTGGTGACCCGTCCAGAAGGCCATGATCCGGCCATCGGGGCGCACACAGATCGCCGGGTTGTTGTGATCGTCTTTGGGGAAACCATCCATCAGCGTGGACGTCGAAAGTTCGCCGGTGCCGTGGTCGTACTGCGCGATCACGATATCGCCCGCGTCACTGATATAGCTCACGAACGTACGCTTGTACCTGCCTTCGTGGTGGAGCGCCCGCGGATCGCCGAACCAGCACCACGCGCCGCCGACCGGCAGAGCCTGTGCGGACATGTCTTTGTCATCCACAGTCACGTATCTCTCCACTCGGCAACGGAACCCACACCACCGCCAACGAATCCGCCGAAACGAACTCCCGGTCTTTCCAGTTCGCCGATCAAGGATCAGCCGTTTCCTTGGCGATGAGTGCTCTTATCGCTTCCTCCCGAGTTCTGTCCGGCAGTCTGCGCGCCTCATCGGGGGTGGGCGGCCGGTCCAGCGTCTGCCGGAGTCCGCGTACGCCGTCGTCGACCACGAACGAGGCCCGGGTGAACACCTCGGCACCGGGTTCGGTCACTCGTCGTACGCATTGCAGGTCGGCGGCCAGATGCTCGGGTGTGACGGTGATCGTGACGTACCCGCGAAGGTTCGTGTAGAAGCGCAGGTGCGGATTGTCGGCGAAGATCGGGTGGTCACCGAAACTGTCCTCGCCGTTCCCGTCGGTGGTGATCGAGGTGGTCACGAGTTCGGAGCCGACGGTCTCCGCTGCGGGATCCAGATAGTCGAGCTTGAGATCGGTTGCCCAGTGGGCGTGTACGTCACCGGACAGGACGATCGGGTTGCGGACGCCAGCATCGATCCACCCTTCGGTGATGCGTTCCTGACTGGCCACGTACCCGTCCCACGCGTCCATTCTCGTCGTCAGGATCCCCTCACGTTCGACGAGACGGCGGGCGAAGACCACCTGCTGAGCGAGAATGTCCCAGCGTGCCCTCGAACGTTGGAAGCCGTCGATCAGCCAGCTCTCCTGGTCGGCACCGAGGATCGAGCGGGCGGGGTCGAACGCCTCGGGACAGTCGGCGAAGCCGCCTCCACACACCTGTGCGTCGCGGTACTGACGGGTGTCGAGCAGATGGAACGTCGCCAACCTTCCCCAATGGATGCGACGAAACAGCTGCAGGTCGATTCCTCGAGCGATTGATGTCGAGCGGAGCGGCATGAACTCGTAGTAGACCTGGAACGCCGCCGCCCGACGACGGAGGAAGTCCGCGATCGGCTGACCATCGCTCGGGACCTCGTCCGCCCAGTCACTGTCCAGCTCGTGATCGTCCCAGACGACGAGCCAGGGGAAGCTCGCATGCACGGCCTGAAGCTCGGGTTCGGAGCGGTACTGCCCGTACCGCACGCGGTACTCCGCGAGGGCGGAGATCTCGATCGGCGGTTGGTGTCCGCGCCCCAGGGAACCCTGCGCCGGTCCTTCGTAGATGTAGTCGCCGAGAAAGACAACGAGGTCGAGATCCTGCTGGGCCATGTGCTGGTAGGCGGTGTAGAACCCGTGGGGGACATGCTGGCAGGACGCTTGCGCAAATCTCAGTGTTGCCGGCTGGTTGTGGGCGGCGGGTGCCGTTCGCGTCCGACCGACGGGACTGATTTCCGAGCCAACGCGGAAACGGTAGAAGTAGCTGCGCTCGGGGCGGAGCCCACCGACCTCCGCGTGGACCGAGTGTCCGAGGTTCGGCCCCGTCTGCTCGACCCCACGGGCGACGACCCGCCGGAACCTCTCGTCCTCGGCGACCTCCCAGCGCACGGGTATCGGCACGGGCGGGATTCCACCGTGGCCATCTGCTGCCAGGGGCTCCGTAGCGAGTTTGGTCCACAGTACGACGCCGTCCTGCAACGGATCGCCGGACGCGACTCCAAGTTTGAACGGATAGTCAGGAAAGACCACAGGTTGGGGCTCGGCGTGACCAGTGTTGCTGGCCATCATCGATGCAAGCCAGGCACCCGTCACACCTGCCGTACGAAGGAGTCGACGACGCGGCCACATACCTTGTCTCCCGTGGAAGAACCCCGTGGACACGATCATCGCCGAAGCTATGCGCGGAGTGAATCGGTGTCAACCAGATGCATTCCTTACGGTCTCGACCGAAACATGCGTTCGTTGTAGGCTGCGGCACAGACACTCGAACGGCCGTGGACGAACGCGGCTGGCGACCACGGGATGGAGTTGGGTATGCGCTCCAAAGGCCCGGCAATCCGGGAGTTGACACGACGCGACGTCCTGCATCTGGGGTGTACTGCGACACTCTCCGCAGTCGCACTCACAGGATGTGATGCGCTCTCGACCAAGCCCAGCAAGGATCGGGCGAACGACGGCGCCGCGAGGAAGAACGGCCGCGAGGCGCCGATGCTCGCCGAGCAGGTCAGGGCGGGCGACCTGCCCCCGGTCGCCGAACGGATGCCGAGCTCACCACTCGTCGTCGATCCGGTCGATCGGATAGGCGGGTACGGCCACTCGTGGAACTCGGCGTTACTCGGTCCGGCCGACACACCGTGGTTGGACCGGACGATCGGCAATGACTACCTCGTGGGATGGGACCGGGGATGGCGCGAGGTCATGCCGAACATCGCCCAGTCCTTCGAGGTTGCCCAAGGAGGGAAGGAGTACACGTTCAAGCTGCGGAAGGGCATGCGGTGGTCCGACGGTGAGCTGTTCACGACGGACGATCTCGTTTTCGCCTTCGAAGACGTCCTCATGCACGAAGAGCTGTTCCCGGTAGGCCCGCCACCTGTGTTCATGTCGGTGGACAGCAGGCCGGCGGAGGTCGAACGAGTCGACGACCACACGGTGCGGTTCCTCTTCTCCCGCCCGAAGGGAACCTTTCTGCAGGAACTCGCGACTCCCGACGGTGGCCGCTGGCTCACCGCGTATCCCCGTCACTACCTCGAGCGGTTCCACCAGAAGTACGCCTCCGATGTCGAGGGCCTGGTCAAGGAGTCGGGCGCCGCGTCGTGGGGTGACTTCTTCCTGCTGGACAAGGGCTCCGTCTGGTCCAACGCCGAACTTCCGTCGCTCTTCGCGTGGCGCCTCACCAGGGGCCTGGGCACCGGCACCCGGGTGGTGGCCGAGCGCAATCCCTACTACTGGAAGACCGATCCCGAGGGGAGTCAGCTTCCCTACCTCGACCGGGTGACGTTCGACGTCGTCAAGGACGCCGAGGTGATGCTGTTGAAGGCGACCGCCGGTGAGCTGAACATGCACACGCGGCACTTCAACAGCCTGAAGAACAAACCGGTCCTGGCGCGCGGGCGCGACCGGGGCGGCTACCAGTTCATCGACCTCGTGCCGAGCGAGATGAACGAGATGATCATCATGGTCAATCTCACGCACAAGGATGCCCGGTTGCGTGAGATCTTCCAGAAGAAGGACTTCCGCATCGGGCTTTCGCACGCCATCAACCGGAACGAGTTGAATACCGCCGTCCTGCAGCGTCAGGGTGAGCCATGGCAGGCGGCCCCGCGTCGCGAGTCGACCTTCTTCGACGAGGAGTTTGCGAAGCAGTACACCGAGTACGACGAGGGGTTGGCAAACGACCACCTCGACAGGGCTGGACTGACGGAGCGAGACGGGGACGGATTCCGGCTCCGTCCCGACGGGGAGCGCGTGTCGTTCAACGTCGAGGTCGCGAATCCGACCGTCAAGGACACCTGGGTGTCCGCGATGGAACTCGTCAAGGGGTACTGGGCGGCGGTGGGGATCGACATCAGCGTCACCAACGAGGACCGGACCCTCTGGACGGAACGGGTCACCGCCAACGAACACGATGCGGCGGTCTGGACAGGCCCTGGCGGCCTCGACATCGACGCCCTCCTGTCAGGACATCACTATCTGCCGTACAACGTAGGTTCGAGGTATGCGATCGCGTGGGCGGACTGGTATCTGTCCGGTGGAAAGGCAGGGGAGGAGCCGCCTGCTGTCGTCCGGCGCCAGCTACAGCTCTACAACGACATGCTCACGACATCCGACGAGGCCGAGCAACAGAGCATCTTCCGGCAGGTTCTGCAGATCAGCAAGGAGCAGTTCTACGTGATCGGAACCTTGCAGGTCGCACAGGGCTACGGGATCGTGGGAAATGGCTTCCACAACGTGCCGCGTTCAATGGCGGACGCATGGCTGTATCCAACTCCAGGACCGAGCCGGCCGGAGCAGTACTTCGTCACATCAACATAGGAAGTGGGCCTGGACCGGATGGAGCGCCCCAACGTTCTCCTCGTCATGGTGGACCACTGGCCGGGCAGGCTGCTGGGTGCTGCCGGCCACGAGGTGATCCAGACGCCAACTTTGGACACACTCGCCCAGGGCGGCGTTCGCTTCTCGCGCGCCTACAGCGAGTGCCCGATGTGTGTGCCAGCGCGCCGTACGTTGATGACCGGGGCCACCGCACGTTCCCACGGAGACCGGATCATGGATCAGGCTGGTCTGATGCCTGACCTGCCGACGCTTGCGCAGACGTTCCGCGACTCGGGGTACCAGGCGTACGCCGTGGGCAAGATGCACGTGTTCCCGCAGCGGAGTCGGATCGGATTTGACGATGTGGTGCTCAACGAGGAGGGCCGTACGCAGTGGGGGGTGACCGACGACTACGAGCAGTTCCTCACCGACAGCGGGTTTCCTGGTGAGCAGTTCGGTCACGGACTGAGCAACAACCAGTACGTCTCCCGCCCGTGGCACCTGCCTGAGGACTGCCACGTGACGACCTGGGCGACCCGGCAGATGTGCCGGATGATCAAGCGGCGCGATCCGACCAGGCCGGCGTTCTGGTACCTGTCCCACATGCACCCACATCCACCGCTGGCCCCGCTGCGTGACTACCTGCAGATGTACGACGGTGTCGACATCGATGATCCGGTGTGTGGGGAGTGGGCGCGGCGCCACTCGCAGCTGCCCTACGCTCTGCAGGCGCTCGCCGATCGGCGCCGGCCGGTCGGATTCGGGGAGCACGAGGTGCGGATGGCCCGTCGGGCGTTCTACGCACTGTGCACCCACATCGACCATCAGCTGCGGGTGGTCATCGGCACGCTCCGTGAAGAGGGGTTGCTCGGGGACACGGTCATCCTCTTCACCTCTGACCATGGCGACATGCTCGGCGACCACCGGATGTGGGCGAAGTCGGTGTTCTATGAGGGTTCGGCGAACATCCCGATGATCCTCTCCGCACCGGCTGGGGACGACCGTGTCCGGCAGGGGTCTGTCGACGACCGGCTGGTCGGCCTCCAGGACGTCATGCCGACCCTGCTCGAGCTGGCCGGCATCGACGTACCGGCCAGTGTCGAGGGGCGATGCATGGTGGGTGATCGCCGCCGCGAGTGGTTGTACGGCGAGTGCTGCGAAGGCCCGGATGCGACCCGGATGCTGCACGACGGACGTTTCAAGCTGATCTACTATCCGGCCGGCAATCGGGTGCAGCTGTTCGACGTCGAGGCAGATCCGCACGAACTGATCGACCTTGCTCCTTCCCCCGACCACGTCGACGTCCGTGAGCATCTGCTTGAGTTGCTGGTATCCCAGCTCTACGGCGCCGATCTGGACTGGATAGCTGGCGAGGAGTTGGTCGGCCTACCCGGGTTCTCCTACACAGCGACCCCCAACCGAGAGCTCTCCAACCAACGCGGAATCCATTAGCCATTGGGCCGCCGGGGAACCGCCGGGGCCAGTTCCGAACCAGGTCCGACGCAGACTTGCCTGAGTGCGGGCGGTTGAACGTGTGTCCCCGACCTCACGAAAGGCCCGCTCAGGCGGATCGCACGGGAGTACGGCCTGCCGGCCGTCGTCGGGTGGAGAACGCCACGCAACGGATCCAGGACGGGCAGCGGATCCGGGTGAACGGAACCTACGGCTACGTCGAGATCCTTCCCCGCGGTCGACGCTCCGCACTGGCAGGGACGGGCAGTGCTGATGTGTGACGTATAGCGGACACGGCCTGGACGTCGGCCAAGCCGTCTGGGAACGATCAGTCCAACATCGGCTCATGCACACAGCAGCCGACCCGGCGCGAACGCGAGGACCACCACGTGAGTGTCTACCCACTGCCTGCCAGTTCGCCGGCCGCACAGGGAGTCGATGCCTGTGGCATCGGCACGTTCCTCGACGCCATCGAGGCTGCGCCGGCCATCGAACCCCATAGTCTGATGGTCTTGCGTCATGGCCACGTCGTCGCCTCGGGCTGGTGGGCTCCGTACTCGCCCGACCGGCTGCATCTGCTCTATTCCCTCAGCAAGAGCTTCACGTCCACGGCGGCGGGCTTTGCCGTTGCCGAGGGGCTGGTGCGCCTCGACGACCCCGTGGTCTCGTACTTCCCCGAGTTCGAGGCCGAGATCACCGATCCGCGCAGCCGCGCCATGCGCGTGCGGCACGTCGCGTCGATGGCCAGCGGCCACGTTGCCGAGACGATGGAACGGGCCGCGGCTCTCGATCCGGATGAGATCGTGCGCGGCTTCCTGCTGCTTCCGCCGGATCGTGAACCCGGCACGGTCTTCGCCTACAACCAGCCCGCGACGTACTCCCTTGCCACGATCGTTCAGAAGGTGACCGGCCAGACATTGACGGAGTATCTCCGGCCCCGGCTGTTCGATCCACTCGGCATCGGCGAGGTGGTGTGGCGACAGCACCCCGCCGGCCGCGACATCGGCTTCTCCGGTCTGCACGCCACCACCGACGCGATCGCCCGGCTCGGCCTGCTGTACCTGCAGGGCGGAGTCTGGGAAGGCAGGCAGTTGCTTCCGGCCGCGTGGGTTGCCGAGGCGACGCGATCGCACGTGTCGAACGCCGGCGAGCCTAATCCGGACTGGCAACGCGGTTACGGCTTCCAGTTCTGGATGTCCCGGCACGGGTATCGAGGTGACGGTGCATACGGCCAGTTCTGCGTCGTCCTTCCCGACCATGATGCGGTGATTGCGATGACCGCGGCGACGGTTGACATGCAGGCGCTCTTGGACGCGATGTGGGAGCACCTCGTGCCGGCGTTGGGCGCCGCACCGCTCGACGGCCGGGACGGCGAGGACGCGGCGCTGGCCCAGCGGCTGTCCCGACTCGAGCTTCCGACCGCTCCGGGCAAGCCCGCGCCGCCTGCCGATCCCGGCACCTGGTCGGGTGCGGAGTTTGCACCGGACGGCGGTGCGTGTGCGGACCAGCCGACCCTGACTCGCGTGGTGGTGGCGCCAGGAGAGGACGAGGGTTGGCGCGTTTCGTTGGTCGAGGACGGCGGGACGGTCGAGCTGCGGCCGAACGCGACAGACACGCCGGGCTGGTGCGTGGATGCGGGCCCCGCCGCACCCGTTCCGACGGCGTTGTCTGGCGGATGGACCAACCCCGACACGTTGACCGTCGAGGTGGTTTTCCTGGAGACGCCCCACCGTCTGGTCGTGACGTGTTCGCTGGCGAGTCGTACGTTCACCGCCCGATGGCGCACGACTCCGCTGCACGGAGGTCCGCTCCGCGCGCACCGCGCCGTACGTACCGGACGTTGAGGCAGGGACACTCACCGCCGCGCGCCTAGCGCCGGGGCGACTGGCTGGCCGTATCCTGATCGGCACTCCCGGAGCGGGCGTTGTGGGGTTCGTAGTAGGGAGCACCATGTGAACGTTGGCCGGGTCTGGAAAGGTTCGCCAGGACCGCTACTGGTTGCCTATGTGATGCTGGACTTGCTGCTATTGATCTACACGCGAACAGTGGGAGCCGACGTCAATGAAGGCAACCCAGTCGCGGAACAGGTCTTTTGGGCCCTCGTCTCAGCCGGTCTCACCTGGCTGGTGTGGCGTCGCAGCCGACTCGCGTGGGGGATCCAGGTCGTGCTCAGTGCCTGGATGCTTGCGGTCCTCGCGTTGGGCGCCGACATCGTGAACGCATACCTGGTCACGCTCCTGGTGGTCATCGCCACCCAGATGACAGCGCTCCTGTCCCCGGCCGTACGCAAGCACGTGCGCACCACCCGGATGCCCGACTCGTCACCTGAATCCGGCCAGGCCTGACTAGCCTTCCGTCCGTACGCCCCACCCACGCTGCTGACTCGGGAAGGTGGTTGAGGTGGGGGAGTCAGTCAAGGCATTCGATCCAGACGACAGCCCAGCGACCCCCGCCCGGCCCGCGGTTCTCGATGATCCCCATACGGACGTGCTGGCGGGTGTTGGGCATGTTCTTGAGACAGCTCCTGTCGCCGTCGTCGTGCCATGTCCCATCCTTGACGCGCCACATGGCGCCAGCGGGGACGAAGCCTTCGTTGTTGAACTTCTCCATGCTCGCATCGTGGAGGCTGACGGCCGCCGGACCCCCCAGGGCATAGCCCTCGACCACCCATGGGGTGGCCTGATGCCGGCCGGCGAGGGTCCACCAAAGACTTCCGGCGAGCACGGCGGCGACGAGGGCGATCCACAGCGTGACAAGCATTGGACGCCTCGTTAGGGACGCCTCGTTGCGGGTCGGCGGTGTCATGTTTCCCCCAGCAGGTCAGCTGCCAAATCATAGGTGTCGAACCGGGTCCGAGTACACCGACCACCTTGTTGTCCGTAGAGGCAGGCAACTCGATCGCGAGCTGCTCGGTCGCGCTCGGAGGCTCGTCGACCAGGTGCTCATCGTCGCTCGCCGGTGCAGGTCGTTGCCGTCACGCTGGGGTCAATTCTGGCTGCCACCAGAGCGCCAGCTTCAAAGATGTCGAAACGACTCGGCTGCACCGTCGTCCACACGGAGATCGGAGGCCACGAGCGGCCTGGAGAACCCTCGCTCACCTGGGCTACTGACCGCTAATGGCCCGGGCGGGCCGTCTCCAGCGGTCGACTGCACCACTGCCTTGCAAAGACATGTCGGTCAGCCGGTGACTGCCATTCGGGACCACGCAATTTGAGCCAGGTTTGTGTGACGAGGTGATAGGCATCCTCAACCTCGCGGACTCCGATCCGGAAGATTGTCCGGGGCGCGGTAGTCGAACGATGCTTCAACCGCCTCAAACAATGGCGCGGAATCGCCACCCGCTACGACAAACTCGCCCGCAACTACCGCGCCGGCAACGTACTGGCCAGCATCTTCCTATGGACAACAACATGATCCATCGGACACGCCCTGGGGCCGAATGCTTGCCTTGCTTGGCGGCTCGCCAAGCAAGGAGTCAGGATCGCCGTCAGCGATCTGTTCGGGTTGGTGTCGGTCGCTGCTGCGTTGCCGCAGCCCCGGGTGGCCGCGACCCGGCGGCCCACGTCCTCGATGAGCTTAGGCTCAGCTAACCTGTGCCAGTGGACGGGCATGTGGGCCCTGTCGCCCGTTCGCGGTCGTTGCGGGAGGGAGACGCGCCACCGTGCTGGCTTCGTTCCTGATCATGCTGCGCGAGGGCTTCGAGGCAGCCCTCGTCGTGGCGATCATCTACGCCTACATCCGCAAGATCGACCGACCGGAGCTGATGCGGCCGATGTGGCTCGGCGTCGGCGGGGCGGCCGCCGTGTCGGTGCTCGCGGGTGTGCTGATCCACGGCACCGTCGAGGGCCTGGAGGGGGCCGCTCGACTGCGCGCGTTCGCGTCGATCTCCGTGGCGGCGGTGTTCGTACTCACCTGGATGGTCTTCTGGATGCGCCGGCACTCCCGCGCCATCAGGGGCGAGCTCCAGCACAGCATCGACCTCGCCGCATCCAGGGGGCAGGGCATCTGGTGGGCGGTGGGTCTTGCGGCGTTCTTCGCCGTCGTCCGGGAGGGTCTCGAGGCAGCTCTGTTCCTGATCGCGGCCGCCACCACCGACTCTGGCGGCCTGGTGTTGACCGGCGGTCTCCTCGGCCTTGCGGTCGCGGCCGCCGCGGCGTATCTCGTCGTGTTGGGCGGCCTGCGGTTGCCGATGGCCCAGTTCTTCAAGATCACCGGCATGATGCTGGTCCTGTTCGCCGCGGGTCTGCTGTCTCGCACGGTGATGTTCCTGCAGGCGTCCGGTGACCTCTTCCTCACCTGGAACAACGTCTACGACCTGACCGGATACGCGTGGCTGACCGTCGACACCGAGGTCGGCAAGTTCCTCGGCGCGATGTTCGGCTGGGACCCGCGGCCCTCGATCGAGCAGGTTGTCACCTATCTCGGCTACGCCATCATGGTCAGCTACTTTTTCCTCCGTTCGCCCCAGCGTGAGGCTGTGGCGGGCCAGCCGAGGCAGGCGACCCGGACGTCCGGCTCAGGACACTAGTGGACCTGGTGCCACCGGGCGGCGGGCTCGACCACGTCGGCGGAAAATGTACGGTGGAGCGAAGATCGCCCTGTCTGGCGATCACGTCCGGGCTGGACAGGCACGGTGGCGGTACTGAACTGGAGGCGTCGGAATGACCACGACCGTCGGGCAGGTGCTGACAGACAGCGATGCGGACTCCTTCTGGGACCGGGGCTACCTGCGGATTCCTCAGGTGTTCAGCCCGGAGGAGACCGCCGAGCTGAGGCGGGAGCTCGACCGGCTGATCGACGAGTGGGCCAACCGCGACTCGGCCTGGACGGGTCCGTGGCGGAAGGCGTACATGGACGAGAAGACCGAGCGGGCGGGCAAGTTCGCCGGCATGCACGACCTGCAGTACTACTCGGTGGCCTGGGCACGGGCGATCATCCACCCGAGGCTGGTCGACGTACTGGCGAAGGTGCTGGGCCCGGACGTGGAGTTCCATCACACGACGATGCACGTGAAGGTCCCCGAGACGGGGATGCCGTTCCCGATGCACCAGGACCATCCGTTCTACAAGCACGACGACGGCCGCTACGTCGATGTGCTCGTGCACTTGGACGACACGAACAGCGAGAACGGCGAGATCCGGTTCCTCGAAGGTTCGCATCGTGGTGGGCCGCTGCAGCACATCACCGAGACGGCGGACGGTCCGTGTTCGCCGCACCTGCCGATGGAGGACTACCGGCTGGCCGACACGGTGGCGGTGCCGGCGAAGGCCGGTGACGTCGTCCTGATGAGTATCAACACCGTGCACGGGTCGGACATCAACCGGTCGTCGCAGCCGCGGCGCCTGGTACGGATGGGCTACCGGCACCCGCACAATCGCCAGTCCGACGGTCAGTCGCTCGGACGACCCGGCGTCATGGTCTCGGGATACCGCGAGCGGCGTGAGGGCGACCAGGCGTTCCCCACCGAATAGCAGCGTACGGGCGGGCGCAGGCCGGGCCGGCCCGCGCGGCACAGGTCGCGCGGCATGGGCGGGGAGATCTCGCTAGGCGGGGACGCGGATAGCGCACGCCAGCGGGTGCGCGGCAGTCAGGTTCGGACGACCTGCAGGGCGGCGACCCGGTCCAGAAGGCGCTGCTCCTCGTCCTCGGTGAGGGGAACCTCGAGGAGTCGCAGCCACTCGGCGAGCTCGCCATCGCCCAGCGGACGGTGTTCGGTCGGCGCGTCTGCCCGGCGTACGGTGACCGCCTCGTGGGTGACGGTGCGTGCCGGCCGGGGAGGTGGCGGGCGAGCACGAGCGTGCGCGTGAAGTGCGACGATGGATGTGTACTCGTGTAGTGGTGCCCTATCACGGGATCGATGGGAAGCACCGGCAGCTCGTCGGTGGTGTGCATCATCAGCCAGCCCTCGTCACGCCAGCGCCGCATCGCCCACGCCCCGTCGTGACGGTCGACGCGATAACGCCAGCCGAGGTGGTCGTCTTCGGCACCGTCGACGAGGGGTATCGGCCGCAGCAGGCTCATCCCGAAGCCCGTGTCGCACAGCAGCGGCTGCCCCTCCAGGACGACCTCGACCACCATGTGCGTACGGCCCTGCTGACTGCCGTCGGCCGGGTCACCCACCCGCCCGAGATGGCGGCGTACGTGGTAACCCAGCCGCTCCAGCGCCGCGGCGAAGATCGTCGAGTGTTCGAAACAGTAGCCGCCTCTGCCCCGGTCGACGAACTTGTCCTGGAGTGCGTCGAGGTGGACACCGGGGTGTTGCCGCAGCAGGACGTCGATGTTGTCGAAGGTGAAGGTGCGGACGTGCGCCTCGTGCAGTTCGTCCAACGCTTCGCGGGTCGGCACCCGGGCGGGCAGCCCGAGCCGCGCCAGATAGCCGTCCAGGTCGAAGTGGCCCACCCGCCACGGATCCGTCGTCACGGCACCAGTGAACCAGCGAACCCCACCGGTGCACCAGCGCCGCTGACGCCGTGGCCAACCGATCGAGCGAACGTGGCCGGGCAACAGGTCGTGGGGCGTCGTGGGCCAGGTGCCGAAGCAGTTGTTCGAGCGGGAAGCACAGGCTGAATCCGAGGTCTATGGCCTCCCTGCCATGTCCGCATGAGGACTTCTCGCGGCTCCGGACGCGAAACGTCCGGAACGGCTTCTATCGTGCCGCCAGTGCCGAGAACACCTCCGCACTGGACAGCAGGTTTGGAGAGTGGATCAATGAGCACCAAGGCGATGACTGGCCAGCAGATCATTGACGCTGGCCTCGGCGGCTGGGCTTTCCTCGTCCACTACGGCCTCTTCAGGCTCCATACACGCATCAAGACTGAGAGCTTCGGCACCGGTCTGAAGATCGTCAACGAGATCGGTCAGGTCGCCGAGGAGATGAACCATCATGCCGACCTCGACCTACGGCCGTCCCGGGTCGATGTCAGGCTGACCAGCGGTTACGAGGCCCATGGGGTAACCGAACGCGACGTGAGCCTTGCTCGCCGGATCTCCGCTATTGCCGCGGCCGCGGGCGCCGAGCTCGAGTCCCGGAGTCTGTCGTGTATCGAACTCGCCCTGGACACTCCGGACCACGAGAAGATCGCGCCATTCTGGGCGGCGGTGCTGGATAGGGAACTCGTCAGCGGCGACGACTTTGCCGACGTGGGTGACCGGAACCAGGTTCTGCCGCTGATCTTCTTCCAGCAATCCGGTAGCGACGAGCCCCGTCAGCGCTGGCATCTCGACGTCTGGGTCGATCCGGAGCAGGTGCAGCCTCGGGTCGACGCCGCCTTGGCGGCCGGCGGAACGCTCGTCAAGCGGGACCAGGGTGCGATGCTTTCAGATCCGGATGGCAACAAGATCTGCGTGTGCACGTGGCAGCCGACCGATGGAGTCATCGGGGCTTGAATGAACGGAATCGCTGGTCCGTCGGTATCACCCGCCGAATCGTCCAGAAGCGGTGCGTGATCTCACAGGTTGCTCACAGCCGAGTCTCGCCTCGTCGTCGACGACCAAGCTCCCGGACCTAGGCGACCTTGACGTGCTGCATCGGCTCCATAGCGGAATGCCTTCGGTGGATCGCCCCCACCGAGCTGACCTCAACGACATCCGAGCCAGTGCGCTTACCCGTGACCACCTGAACGATGACGTGGCAGGGATTTTGCCCGTGGTACCCCATCCGGGCAAACTCGGACGCCAGATGCGGCTCTACGATCTACGTCACACGTCCGTGTCGCTCCTGCTCGACCTCGGGATCCGCCGCACACTTCGCGCCCTTTTTGCCGGGTCACGGCCCTCATGGGCATGCGCTGTTCGCCATGATCAGGACAGCGACCGGCGGGTGAGGTGGGCGGTTGTCTGCGCGCTGTGATTCACGGGCGGGCTCGGCCGGTAGCATCGGCCCGCAGCGCTCGGCGCTGCGGTTTGCGATGTCTGTCATCCCGGTCGGTAAAGGAGCTCCCGCGCTATGGGTACACATCACCATCGGCACGCGGCGCAGCCGATGGGGCGTTCATGGCGTTCCGCGCTCTTTCTGATCATTCCGGCCGGGCTGATCACGCTGACCGCGATGATATGGCTGTGGCCGCCGAACGCCTCTGGCCCGGAACAAACCGGCATACCGGGCCGCACCTTCGGTGTGATCATGGTGATGGACAGTGAACCCTGCCCGGATCAGATCGGCGCCAACAATTCCGGGTGCGGCACAGCATTAGTCCAGATCACTAGCGGCCCAGACAAGGGCGAGGACATTACCGTCGACCTGTCTGGCAGGACTGCCTCCACAAAGTTCGCTGAAGGTGACGAGGTGGTGCTGACGCACCAGGACGAGCCCGGCGACGGGCTCTACGCGATCGTCGACCATCAGCGCAGCAATCAGCTGTGGATGCTGGGCGCTGCGTTCGTCCTCGCCGTGATCGCCTTCGGCCGTTGGCGAGGGTTGACAGCGCTGGCCGGACTGGCGGTCACATTCGTGGTGCTGCTGCTGTTTGTCGTTCCAGCCATTCTTGCCGGCAAGCCGCCGTTGCTGGTCGCGATCGTCGGCTCCGCGGCGATCATGCTCACCGTGTTGTACCTCACCCACGGGTTCACTAGGTCCACATCTGTTGCGGTGGTCGGCACTCTCGCCAGCCTCACCCTCACCGGCCTGCTCTCAGCGGCCGCGGTCGCCGCCACGCACTTGTCCGGCGTCGCCGACGAACAGTCCGCCTACCTCGGCGTTACCCACAACGTCAATATGCAGGGCCTGCTACTCGCCGGAATCCTCATCGGCTCCCTCGGCGTGCTCGACGACGTAACCGTCACCCAGGCCGCAACCGTCACCGAACTCGCCCACGCCAACCCCGCCTACCGGTTCATGCAGTTGTACCGCGCCGCCACCAGGGTCGGTCGTGCCCACATCGCGTCGGTGATCAACACGATCATCCTCGCCTACGCCGGCGCATCCCTCCCGCTGCTGGTCCTCATCGACGCGAACAACCGGGCCGTCGGCGAGATTCTCACCAACCAGATCATCGCCCAAGAACTCGTCCGCAGCGCTGTCGGCACGCTCGGGCTGATCGCTGCCGTACCCATCACGACGGCACTCGCCGCCTACACCGCCAGCAGAACAGGCACCGTAGCCGCAGTGACCGAACGCCGCCCGGAGACGCACCGGGGTCTGGCGCCTCGTCGCTCGTAGTCCACGGCGTGATCACGGCCATCGATGACCCGACCGACTGAGGCTGCGTTTACAGGCACGAAAACTGCGCCACCTACCCTGTGCGGGAACCTGCACCCAACCGACAAGGCGCAGAACATGCGGCACACGTGGGGCGCCGGAGCTCGTAGGGTCCTGGCTCGCTCGGCGATCGCGATGATCGTCGTGGTCACTGTCATCACGACGTACAGTCCGCCCGCGTGGGCCCATGGGATCGGTGGCCACGCCATCAGCGTGCCCGACTTTCTGTGGTCGGGCGTGCTGCACATGCTGACTGGTTGGGACCATCTGCTGTTCGTAGCCGGAGTTGTCCTGCTGTCGGGCGCCGTATGGCGATCGGCGAAGTTGATCTCGATGTTCGCGGTAGGGCACAGCTCTACCCTGATCGCGGCGTCGGTGGCGGGATGGCAGGTCAACCCCGTCGTCGTCGACGTGGTGATCGCGTTGAGCCTGGTGTTCGTCGGGCTGCTCGGACCGATCGCGCGGCCTGGTCGTTGGCCGGATGGCTCGACCCGGTGGCTGTGGTTCGCCGTCGGCGTGTTCTGCTTCGGCCTCGTGCATGGGCTGGGTCTGGCCACCCGGTTGCAGGATCTCGGCCTTCCCGAGGAAGGCCTACTGCTTCGGGTGCTCGCGTTCAACGTGGGTGTCGAGATGGGGCAGCTGCTCGGGGTTCTGGTGATGTTCGTCGTCCTCCGCTTCGTCAAGGACGTCTTGTCGCAGCCTGCCCCACAGCGGGTGGTCCAGGCCGGCATGGTTGCGGCCGGCCTGGTCGCGGCGGCGTTCCTGGCGGGTCAAGCCTCAGCGTCCGGCTCTTCGACTGAGGAGCAGCAGGCGAGTTCGTCGCCGTACGGCAACTGCCAGATCGTCGAACGCACCCGCAAGTATCCCTTTGGCGGTGGACATCCGGCCAGGTCATTCTTCGAGCCGGCCGAGGCCACGCCGCTCGACGACTTCGGCCACGTCCTCGCCGACGGTTACCTGGTCGTCCACTACAGCTCGTCAATCGAAAGCGACGACGTCAAAGCACTGCGCGACTTTGTCACGGGTCCCGACGGGACCGGCATCGTCGCCGGCGCGGACGACAAGCAGTCGGAGCCAATCCAGGCGATGGACCCGACGAACGCCCTCCGATGCGACACCTTCGACCTCGACGGACTGAGGGCGTTCGCCACTCGCTAGGCATCGCTCCCGCCAGGTACTGGGCCGACCCTGATGCGTACGTCGGACTCGTGCGCGGTGGTGTCTACCAGATGGCCGGCTCGCATGCGGCAGGTCTAGCAACGTTCCGGGTTTCGGCGACGGCGCAAAGGGTCTTGACCGAGATCTTCCATGTGCCGTCCTGCCGGACGGATTGACCGACGCCGCTCAGGATGGTCTTGTGCTGCTGGGACAGTGTGAAGGTCACGTCGGCACTCGTGGCAGAGGTGAAGGTTACTTTCTCAACCGTTGCTGTTGCCTGTCCTAGGTCTGGGTCGTCGGCGAAGGCATGGACGAAGAGCACGTACAGTTCAGCGTCTTCGAGGAGGTGCACCTTCTGTTTCTTGGTGGTCTGCGGGTTGAAGAACTTCTGCCAGTTCGCCGTGATCTCCGCCCGTGCCGCGTCGGGATCTTCCAACGTTGGGGTTGGGGACGGGGTGGGCGTGGGGCTGGACCGACTGGGGGTCGGCGTTTTGGCGGCGCGGTCTTTCGCCGACGAGGCTGCGGGCGGGTCAGGTTCGGGTTGGCCGTCGGTGCTTGGCTCAGCACCAGTGCATGCCGCCGCAAACGCCAGTGCGACGACCGCCGCTACGGTCCTCAGCCCCTTCCGCATCTGCCTCACCGCCCTCGACCACGTTCGGACGCCGTTCTCCCACGCTATCGCTTGACGGAAACAGTGGGTCTTCTGCTGTTGCGTGGGCGTTGCGACTACCTCGGGGTCGCTGTTCGTGGGGTGCTGCAGCGGGGTTCGGGTGGAATCCTGGCTCGCATGACCTCAGATCACGGCCACGGCCACGGTCACGACCACGATGCGGCGCCTGGCGGTTGGCGCAGGGTGGTGGCTGCGGTGCGGCATGCGGTGGTGCCGCACAGTCACGACTCCGCGGATGTGATCGACGGGGCGTTGGAGGCGAGCAGGCGGGGGATGCGTGCTCTGTGGATCTCCTTCGGCGCACTCATGGTCACTGCGATCGCCCAGGTAGGGCTTGTGACTGTCACCGGTTCGGTGGCCTTGCTGGGTGACACCTTGCACAACTTCGCCGATGCGCTGACGGCGGTCCCTCTGGCAATCGCTTTCGTTCTTGGACGGCGTGCCGTGTCGCGGCGGTTCACCTACGGGCTGGGGCGGGCCGAGGACCTGGCTGGTCTGGTGATCGTGATCGTCATCGCCGCGTCCGCCGGCTTCGCCGCGTGGGAGGCTGTTGCCCGACTAGCCCATCCGCGTCAGGTCACGGACCTGGGTTGGCTGGCGCTGGCCGGGGTGATCGGGTTCGCGGGAAACGAGTGGGTGGCCCGGTATCGGATCAGGGTCGGACGGCAGATCGGCTCGGGCGCCCTTGTCGCAGACGGGCTCCACGCCCGTACAGATGGGTTCACCAGTCTTGCCGTCTTGTTGTCTGCAGGCGGTGTGGCGGTGGGTTGGGACTGGGCCGATCCGGTGGTTGGGCTGCTGATCACGGCCGCGATTGTGAGCGTGTTGTGGAGTGCGGCGCGAGAAGTGTTCGGCCGGCTCCTGGACGCCGTAGATCCCGAGCTGGTGCGGCTGGCCGAGCGGGTTGCCCGCGAGGCACCAGGGGTGCGGGATGTCGAACATCTGCGGCTTCGCTGGGTCGGACACGCCCTGCATGCCGAGGCCGACATCGGCGTGGACGAGACGCTCACGATCATCGACGCGCACGAGATCGCGCACGAGACCGAACACCGCCTTCTGCACGCTCTACCGCGACTAGCCCGAGCAACTATTCACACCCACCCGTTCGGCCCTCCAGGCGAGCTAGCTCACTCCCGAACGGCGCATCACGAGCAGAGCCAAATGAACTGACTCCCGCTGGGCGAAGGGCGGCAGCCGGCGTCGGTGCGGGGGAGCGGACCGGCACCGCCTGCCATGGGTCGGACACATTGGACACCGTTGCCGGATTCACCTGTTGGCCGCGGCCCGCGACACGTTCACCAGGGCCACAGTACGGCGCGCAGAACGACCAATGTTCGACCGGCTGCGTAGGTGACGTCGGCGTCCCTGGCCAGGTCGGGTGCTGATCTGGATCGAACTTTCTCGGCCGCGATGTGTCGTTCTCCGTCCATCCCGTTCGTCGGTAGGGCGAAGACGGAGATCAGGGACGGCTGTCCCGGCGACCGAGGAGATTGATCATGTTCGGACAGAAGACCCCGACGTGCCAAACCATAGGTAGGCGGAGCCGGTCCGGGTCGGGGAGGAGGAGCGCCTCGCCAACCCCTCATGAGCCGTAGCGCCGGCCGATCCGGGCACCGACGACTGTCCCGGTTAGGCCGTGTCTCCTAAACCCTGGCGGTAGTTGAGGATGGCGGCAGCGAGGGTGAGTCCGCCGAGGTAGGTGATGGCGTACTTGTCGTAGCGGGTGGCGATGCCGCGCCATTGCTTGAGTCGGTTGA
>NZ_JBEEAB010000043.1:0-20021 GCF_040120725.1 Actinopolymorpha sp. B9G3
GACATGCCGAACCAGTCACCGATCCGCAGGAAGTAGCACGACTGCACAAACTGCTACCCGAGCCTTGGACGAACGACGGCAGAGTCGACATCATCCGGATGCACGCCGAGGTCATTCAGGGGCGGCGCAAGATGTCCGAACAGCTCGATCCGGCGCAGCTCACGCCCGACAACTCGGCCAATATGCCCACCATGCCGCAACAGACATCCGCCCCCAGACCGAACGGGAACACGCCCTGACGATGCCACGGGTTGGCCCCGCGCGACACACGGGTTAGGAACCCATGCTCACCTGTCCAGATCAGTCCAGGGCTCGCACGTTCACGCTCGCGAGGGGTCTGGACGAGTACCCGATGTCCAGATCAGTCCAGGTCTGTCCACGTGCTTATTGCACGCGGGTTGCACGGCGTCGTCACGGTCACCACACCCCTGCCTTGCAAAGGCATCTTCGGGTCCCACGCTCGATTGAGCGTCGATCGGCTCGGCGGCGGACGGCGCGGACGTGACCGCTGTTGACCGTGACGGACCATGATCCGCCGCGTCATCTGGCATGTATCTGGCACACGAGCTGCCCCGTGGTGGGCTGCCCCTTAGCCCGGTACGCTGCGTCCACTCGCTGGGAGGATTCGATGAACCGTCGTCCTTTACGGCTCCTTGGCTGGACCGGGCTCGGTATTGGTGGCCTTCTCTCGATCGCCGGCGTGGCCATGTTGATCACGCCAGGTCCGGGGGCGCTTGTGCTGTTCTTCGGTCTGGTCGTCGCGGTCGCAGGTGGGCTGCTGGTCGGTGTGGGCTCGCGGCCGGCGCCGGGTTCCTAACCGACCTGAGGAGCCTGACGGCGGGCCGGTGACCTTGGTCATGGCTGGCTGGTCTCGTAGCGCCGTCACTAGCTCTATCCCTTGACACGGATTCGCTCGACTGCCGGCCACGTGGTTGGTGGCTCGTCGGTGACCCAACCGAACTCCAGGGCCGAGAGCCTGCCGTTCCTCACCCAAACTAGAACTGTGCCGATGGGCGCTCCGAACTCGTCGTATGCCCATGCATCGACCGGGAGCGGTCCGTCCGGGACCGCGGCCGGGGCAGCATCGCCGACTAGCTCGAGGTTGACCGAGATCGACCCTTCAGCCCATCTACTCACTACCTCCACCCGGCCAAGTTGGCTCCGTAGCTCCCTCGCTCCCGGCACATCGACAGACAGCATTCGCTCCATGACCGCGCGCTCGTCATCCGTGAGAGCTCGTCGTTCTTCGAAGGCTGGCATGCTGCTCATGATGCCGTGACCGCCGCTCCGGACGGGCTACCGCCGTATGTCGGATGGCGCGGACCACTCTTCCCCGTCATCCTCGCAACCAGCCAGATTGAAGTCCGGAGCGGAGCGGGTCAAGACTCGGCGGAGCCGATCACGCGTGACGCCGAAGGCGGTCTTGACGCGTGGAGTGGAGGCCGGAGACTGGCGTGCGAGGAGGGCGGGGCGGTCAGAATCCCTGCCAGGCCAGCCACCGCATCATCTGGCGATCGTTCGCCCGTTGTCCGCCCGGCGAGCCCGAGGACGGCGCCCCGGCGCCGCCCGCAAGGGCGTCGGCCGGGCGGTGCGCCGCGTCAGCGGCGCCTTGATCAAAAGAGAGCCAGGTTCGGCAAGTGTGGCAGCTGCGCCGCCGTCTCAGATGACGGTCCGGCCGATGGTCCTGAGTGACAGCAGGACATGGCGTCACCGTCACACCTGTCACTCTGTCACTCGCTAGCCTTCGACCTGCGGATATACCAGTGACGAGGGAGTGACAGTCGCCCGGCTCCTGCGCGCACACTCTGTCCATGTCACTGCCTCACCCTGAGCCACTTGCCCTGGAGCGGCCGGTGCTGCCGGAGCACCTTCGAAGGGTCTAGCAGGGCGTCCTGAGGAGGCTTCGCTCCCATTTCGCTCCCAGAATCGGACATTCAATGAAGAGAGGCCCTGGTTGCGTTCGCAACTAGGGCCTCTGACCTGCGGGTTTGCGGGTGGAGCTGAGGGGATTTGAACCCCTGACCCCCTCGATGCGAACGAGGTGCGCTACCGGACTGCGCTACAGCCCCCGGGCGGTCGAGCCGCACTTCTGACAAACGTTCAAAGGCGGCGATCGACCGACGAAGACGATAGCACGGCGCACCGGACGAATCGGCGGCAAGCCCTTGGCGCCGGCACAGTCCCCGGACAGTGACAGCCTGGAGACCTCGAGTCCGTCCGCCTGGCTCAGTCCCCGACAGCACGGCGACGCTCAGACTCCCCGGCGTCAGACTGTGCTTCGTCGGGGGCCGGGCCCGGCTGCTCTGTCTCATCGAGCAGCATCACGGACTCTTCTGGCCGGGAGAGGAGTTCCGCCTCTGGCAACCGCCCCGATGACCACGTGCCGGGCTCGCCGAGTTCGACCGTACGCACCGTGCGGGTCGCCTTGGCCTTCGTGACGTATGTCGGCAGGGGCACCTGGACCGGATCCCACAGCCCAGGGTCGGTCGGCTCCCGCGCGGCCGGCACGCCACCGCCGCCGGCACCAGCACCAGCACCAGCACCGGCACCAGCACCGGCACCAGCACCGGCACCAGCACCGGCACCAAACGACGGGTCAACCCTCACCGACACGGTCCTCGCGTCGGGCACCGGGCAGTCCGCCGTCTCGGCCAACCGCGCGGCCGTCGTACGGACCACACCATGAGCGGCCGGAGCGCGCCCGGATCGGGCAGATCCGGAAGCCCTCGCGGCACCCTTGCCCTCCGTCGCGCTGGACGGCGAGGCCGACGCCACAGCCCGCACGCCCTGGCTGCGATGACCCCGGGCGAGAACCGCGCAGATCAGGAGGTACGCCGCGACGATTCCCACGGGCACCGCGAGCGCCCACCACGGGGCGAGCCGGAACGCACCGAGCACCGCGACGACAGTGGTGAGCCCGATCAGTCCCACCAGGACGCGCCGCCGACGGCGTACGACAGACGACGGGCGCGCAGCACCCGAACGCGGCGGCCCGTACACCGGGGGTCGTCGTTCGTCGTCGCCCGTCGCGTCGCGGGAGAGGTCAGCAGTCGCACCGCGTCCGGAGTGGCGCCGCGCCAGCACGCGTACCGGCGGCGGCGCACGGTCGACCACCGGTGCCGCGTCGGCCACCTCCTCGTGCCGCCGAATCCACCCGGGAACAAGGTAGGCGGCCCAGGCAGCAACGATCGCCGCGTAGATCAGCCCAGTACCCACGGGTAGAAAAGTACGCAAGCGACCGCGCTTTACCGTGCAGGTCAGACGGTGTGTCGTGAGAGTGCCTTCCACCGACGGCGGAAGTCAGGCCGACGGACCCTGCTGCGGCGCGGAGGTGCCGGGCGCGGAGGTGCCGCGGTGCCGCTCCTCCATCGCCCGCCTCCGCCGCCACCGGGTGAGCACGCCCTCAGGCACTTCCTCCGCATGCAGGGCGTACGCGACGTGGTCGCGCCAGTCACCATCGATGTGGAGGTACCGCGGCCGGATCCCCTCACGGCGGAACCCGAGCTTGTCCACCACCCTGAGGCTGGCGGCGTTCTCCGGCCGGATATTGATCTCGATCCGGTGCAGACCCAGGACGAAGAAGCAGTGGTCACACGCGAGCGCGACAGCCGTCGGCATGATGCCGCGGCCGGCGTACGCCTGGTCGATCCAGTACCCGATCTGCGCCCAACGGGCCGAACCGAGCGTGATGCCGCTGACGGTGAGCTGCCCGACCAGTCGCTCCGCGCGGGCGGTGGTGGCATCCGGATCGGACCCGGAGTCGGCGTACGTCACGACGAACGGAAGGCACAGCCCCACCCGCGCCTGCGCGCGGAGCGAGCGGGTCATGGCGCGGAAGCTGCGGGGACGCGGGTCGACACCGGGAGGCGGGGTCGCCTCCCACGGTTGCAGCCAGGCGAGGTTGCGCGACCGCACCTGCCGCCAGGCACCAGCGTCTCGGGTCCGGAGGGGCCGCAGCCCGACTGGTCCCTCGGAAAGCCGTACCGGCCACGGCCGGCGGAGGCTCTGCCTCCCCGCGTGTTTCACTGGCTCCCACTCACCGCGTCGCGCTTGTCCTGACCACCGTGCTTGTCCTTCGTGCCTTCCCCGCCCTGCGTATCGTTCCCGCCCCGCGTATCGTGTCCGCCCCGCGTACCTTCCCCGCCCTGCGTATCGTTCCCGCCCTGCGTATCGTGTCCGCCCTGCGCACCCGGGTGGTCCCCGCCCCGGATCTGTTCGACCGCGTGCCGCAAGACCGGTGCCAGGACCGCCATCCCGTCCCGGGCGCCGCCGGACGAGCCCGGCAAATTGACGATGAGCGTCGATCCTGCCAGGCCGGCCAGCCCGCGTGACAGCGCCGCGGTGGGTACCCCGTGATCAACACCGTACGCCCGCACGGCCTCAGCGAGTCCGGGCACCTCGACCTCGAGCACCCGACGGGTCATCTCCGGGGTCTGGTCGTTCGGGTTCAGGCCGGTACCTCCCGTGGTGAGAACCACGTCATACGCCTCGGCGACCGCCTCCCGCAACGCCGTCACGACAGGCTCGCCATCGGGGACCACCAGGGGTTCGTCGGCGGCGAACCCGAGCTCACGCAGCCCCGCGACGAGAATCGGCCCGGCCCGGTCGGCGTAGACACCCGCCGCCGCGCGGTTGGACACCGTCACCACACACGCTCTCATCATGACCGCCGCCAGTCCCCCGACGTACCGCCCGTCTTCTCCTCGACCCGTACGTCGGTGATCACCGCCGCCGGATCCACCGCCTTCACCATGTCGACGACGGCGAGCCCCGCAGTCACGACGGCGGTGAGAGCCTCCATCTCGACGCCCGTACGGTCGGTGGTGCGGACGCGGGCGGCGATCGCCACGCCCTCGTCGAGCACCGTGAGGTCAACATCGACTCCGGTGATGCCGATCGGATGGCAGAGGGGCACGAGTTCGGGCGTCCGCTTCGCGCCCATGATCCCGGCAATCCGGGCAACGGCGAGCGCATCGCCCTTGGGTACGCCGGGGCCGCGCAGGAGGGCGATCACCTCGGCGGAGACGAGGACCAGGCCGGTGGCCCGCGCGGTGCGGGCGCTGGCCGGCTTCGCCGAGACGTCGACCATCCTGGCCGCGCCACGGTCGTCCAGATGCGTCAACGCCGGCTCTTCGGACATCAGCTCGCTTCCTCTCCTGACCCAGACCCCGCCTGGCGTGAACGCCGCGTGAGGGGCACCCTCACCCCATAGGGCGGCGTGAGGGGCGCCCTCATCCAATCAGCCCTCGCCTGAGAGGCGCCCTCATCCAAACGAGCCTCCTGCGTGAAGGGCTCCTCGTCCAACAGCGCACTGTCATCTCGGCGCACGTCATCTCGGCGTACGTCATCGCGGCGCACCGAGAACCATCACCTCGATCGCCCCACCCTCGGGCACCTCACGTACACCCTCGGGCACGATGGCGAGCGCATTGGCCCGCGCCAGCCCACCGACAAGGTGCGAGCCGGGACCGCTCACCGGCCGCACCAGCCCCCGTCCGTCCGGACCGACGGTGTACTCCACCCGCGTGAACTGCCGGCGGCCCTCAGACGCCTGCCAACCGGTCGTCGCCGTCGCGGTCACCGTCGGCGTGACAGCCGGGGTGATGCCCAGCATCGCGCGGAGGGCGGGCCGAACGAAGACCTGGAACGAGACGTACGCACTCACCGGGTTGCCCGGCAACGTGAAGATCGGCGTACGGTCCTCACCGATCACGCCGAAACCCTGCGGCATCCCCGGCTGCATCGCCACCCGCGTGAACTCCACCGTGCCGAGACGGCGAAGGGCCTGTTTCACGATGTCGTACGCACCGACGCTCACTCCCCCGCTGGTCACCACCAGGTCGGCGCGGACCAGCTGCTCCTCCAGCACGGTCATGAACGTCCGCTCGTCGTCGGCGACGACGCCGACGCGGTAGGCGATGCCATCCGCCTCGCGGACCGCGGCGGCCAACGTATAACTGTTGGAGTCATAGATCAGACCGTCGCCGAGAGGCTGACCCGGCTCGCGCAGCTCCGATCCGGTGGACAGTACGACCACGCGCGGCCGGGGACGGACCTTGACGACATCCCGGCCGGCGGCGGCGAGGACGGCGATCTGTTTCGCGTCCAGGTGTGTGCCCGACGCGACCAGCAGCTGTCCGGTCTCGATGTCCTCGCCGCGACGCCTTATGTAGGAGTTGTCACCGGGTGGCTGCCGGATCGCGACCTTCGCGACCCCACCGTCGGTCCACTCGACCGGGATCACCGTGTCGGATCCGCGCGGGACCTGAGCTCCGGTCATGATCCGCAACGCCTGCCCGGGTGCGAGCGCGTGCGCCTGAGTTCCTCCGGCCGGCAGGTCGCCCACCACCGGCAGGACGACGGGCGCGTCCTCGGACGCGTGCGCGACGTCCTCGGCACGTACCGCGTAGCCGTCCATCGCGGAGTTGTCGAACGACGGCAGGTCGAAGCCGGCCGTGACGTCCTCGCAGAGGGCGCAGCCGTGCGCGTCCATCAGCTGCTGCTCGAACGGCGGCAGCTCACGGACTCCCGCGAGGACCGCGTCCAGATGTTCCTCGACGCTCTTCACCCGGACATCATCCCCACCCGCGCTTCGCCCGCCGCACGGACGGCTTCGGCCGCGCTCACCGGAGCGTCGCCGCTTCCGGCTCGGTCGCCTCGGCGACGAAGCCCTTGAGCCAGGCGAGAAACTCCGGGCCGAGGTCCTCCCGGTCGCAGGCCAGGCGCACGATTGCGCGGAGGTAGTCGGCCTTGTCACCGGTGTCGTAACGCCGGCCCCGGAACAGCACCCCGTGCACCGGCCCGCCCTGGTCGGGGCGGTCGGCGAGGGTACGCAGGGCATCGGTCAGCTGGATCTCGCCCCCACGTCCCGGCGGCGTCTCGGCGAGGACGTCGAAGACCTCGGGCGCCAGGACGTACCGTCCGATGATCGCGAGGTTGCTCGGCGCATCGGCGGCGTCGGGTTTCTCGACCAGATCCGTCACCCGGACCACGTCGGGCTGGTCGGTCGGCTCCACCGCGGCGCAGCCGTACAGGTGGACGTGCGCCGGGTCGACCTCGATCAGCGCGACGACGCTGCCACCCTTGGCCTTCTGCACGTCGATCATCGTCGACAGGAGCGGGTCGCGCTCGTCGATCAGGTCGTCACCGAGGAGTACGGCGAACGGCGCGTTGCCGACGTGTTGGGCGGCGCAGAGCACCGCGTGCCCGAGCCCTTTCGGCGCACCCTGGCGTACGTAGTGGACGTCGGCGAGCTCGCTCGACACGGTGACTTCGGCGAGCTTCTCCTTGTCACCCTTCTCGCGCAGAGCCTCCTCCAGTTCGTACGCCCGGTCGAAGTGGTCCTCGAGCGGGCGCTTGCCCCGGCCGGTAACCATGAGGACGTCACGAAGCCCCGCCGCGACCGCCTCCTCCACGACGTACTGGATCGCGGGCTTGTCGACGACCGGAAGCATCTCCTTCGGCGTCGCCTTCGTCGCGGGCAGGAAACGCGTGCCGAGGCCGGCGGCGGGGATGACGGCCTTACGGACCGTGAAGTCGGATGCACCGGAGTAGACCATGGCCCGACCCTAGACGACGGATTCCGGGTAGAGCCGGCTGACTCGCGGCTGACTCGATGGGCGGACACCGACGGCCCGGCAACGGCGTCGGGACGCCGTCGGCCGTCCGGGCTTCGTGCGGGCGTCGGCAGGTAGCGGACCGGCGCCGTCGAGCGGCGAGCGGCGCGGGCTTGCCGGGCACCGGCAGTTGGACGGCTGAGCGGCAGCAGGTGGCCGTTCGGGCGACGCCGAGGCGGACGTGCGCCTGGCATGGCTGCCACAGATCCCGAGATGCTTGCTCGGTCAGCAAATTTGCACGTCTGGTGGGTCTGTCCACAGCATTTCCTGAACGCGCCCACCGATGGCAAATGTTGAGGAAAGATAACGAACCATGCGTGGCCGGCGCTTCATGCCTTACGACGTGCACGAGGAGAAGGAACGCCTCCGCCGGCGGATCCTCCTCCAGCGCAGCAAACTGCGGCCCGCGGACCTGCAGGCGGCCGCGGTCGAACTGTGCGACGTGCTGCTCGGCGTGCCCGAAGTCAGCCGGGCCGCGGTCGTGGCGGCCTACGTCGGCGTAGGCACCGAGCCGGGTACCGGTCCCCTGCTCGACGCCCTTGATCGGCGGGGGATCCGGGTACTGCTTCCCGTCCTCGGGCGTGACCTCGACCTGGACTGGGCGGCCTACACCGGGCCCGGAACGCTGACGCGCGCGCGGCTCGGCCTGCTCGAACCGTCCGGGCGCCGCCTCGGGCGGGAGGCGGTCGCGACAGCTGACGCCGTGCTCGTCCCCGGGCTGGCCGCGGACCGCACCGGCATGCGCCTCGGCCGCGGAGGTGGCAGCTACGACCTCGCGCTGCCGCGGATCGCCCGCGAGGCGTTCAGCTGCGTACTCCTCCACGACGGCGAAGTTCTGGAGGGTGCCGTGCCCAGCGACCGCAGCGACTGGCGCGTCCGCGCGGCAGCGACGCCGTCGGGTCTGATCCGCTTCCCGCCCCCGTAGCCGCCGAACAAGGGGCCGAAGGGATCGAGAGGTCATGGCGCAAGGACCAGGTGGTACCCGGCTGCCTTCGTCACCGCCCGCCTGGTGAACGCCCATGGCACAGTCTTCCCGCCGACCCACTCCTCGATCTGGTCGTTGTAGTGCGGCGAAGATGGATGCCCTGACACACCGGTGAGGTTGATCCACCGCGACCGGTCGAGGTCTGCGAGGTCGACGACCATCCGCATCGACGGAACGGACGTGACCGAGTAGTCCTCCCCCGCCGCGTCCCACCCGGTCGCGAGCACCGCATCGGATCCGCCGGCCACTTCGTACGGGCCCCGGTTGAACAGGCGCTCCAACGGGCCGATCCCACTCGATCCGAACGAGGAATTGACCAGTTCGAGCTGGTGCAGTTTTCCCCAACGCCACCGCGTCGGATCCTTGGCGAGGTCCTTGGTCAACTCCGCCCTGGCCCGCACCATCGCCTTGGCCAACATCGTGTCCCTGTCCTCACGCACCTTCTTCGTACGTACGTCGTCCCACCATGGGCTGTCGGGTTGGGTGGCGAGCCGGCGCACGACCTCATACCACCGGTCGCCTCCACCCGGCCACGCACCTTGCGGAATCTCGTCGCGGAAGGTCAACGCCAGCAGGTGGCGCCAGACCGCGTTGAAGTACGCCGCCGGCGCCGAGTCCGCGCCCTGGCGGAAATCCCAACCAGCGAAGAGCTCCTGCGCTTGCGCGGTGAACCCGTCGACCTTCACCTTCTGCAGGTACGGCACGAGGAACGCGGCATTGGCGTTGTACGTGTCGGCCTGGATGCGCAGCATCGTGGCAGTGTCAACCTTGCCTTGCTTCTTGATCGCCGTACGAATGAGATCGCCGATCCGGTCGCTGCGATAGCCGTAGGCCGGCCGGTCGGTGAGACGGTACGGATAGCTTGCCGGTGCGACGGACTGGTTGGCGGTCACGAGGTAGCCCTGCTCCGGGTCGAGCACCGACGGCAGCTTGTCGAAGGGAACCCAGCCGTCCCATTCGTACCTGGTCGTCCAGCCGGGCACCGCCCACTCGCCGGTGCCTTCCCGCCGGACCGGGATCCGGCCGGGTGCCTGGTAGCCGATGTGCCCGTCGACGTCGGCGTAGACCAGGTTCTGTGCCGGCACCTCCAGAAGCTCGGCGGCCGACCGGAACTGCGTCCAGTCGCGGGCGGCGTTCAACCGGAAGATGGCCTCGGCGGTGCGGCCGGGCTCGAGGGCGGTCCAGCGCAGCGACACACCCGTCTGCCAACCGCCTTTGCGCGCCTCCTCGCCAGTGGCCGACCGGGACATGGCACGGCGTACCCGGTCGTGAACGTCGGAGAGCAGGGGTCCGTGCCTGGTCGCGCGTACCTCGATTCCGACCGGTTCCTCACCTTTGACCCCGATGAGCTCCCGGCGCGTGGACAGCGGCTCACGTTCACCGTCGTACATGTAGGTGTTGCCGTCCAGGCGTTCGACGTAGAGATCCATGACGTCGGCGCCGAGATTGGTGAAACCCCAGGCGATCTGATGGTTGTGGCCGATGACAACGCCTGGCACGCCGGCGAAGCCGAACCCGGCGACGTCGAACCTGCAGGTGGGGGACAGCTGCCGGCAGTGCAGTCCGGTCTGGTGCCAGACCGAGGGCATCGTGGGCGCGAGATGTGGATCATTGGCGAGAAGGGGCTTGCCGGTGCTGGTGTGTTTCCCTGCGATCACCCAGGAGTTCGAGCCGAGGCCGGAACGCCCGTCCGCCCCCGCACCGCCACCTCCGATGCCTTCTCCGTCGCGGCCGCGGCCACCACCTTCGATACCGCCTCCGACGCCGAGTGGCGCGCTCGCATCGAGCAGCTCACGTACCCTTCGCAACGCGTCGGCAGTGCCGGCCGGCAGCGCGGCTCGTCCCGGGCTGCGGGCGACACTCGCCGGCGTCGCACGCCGGTCCGCGACGATGGGCGTGTGTCGGTCGAACGGGTAGGCGGGATAGAGCTCGCCGACCCGCGGGGGCGACAGCTTGGTCGAAGCCAGGGCGCGGTCGATCTCGTCGTCCAGGTTGGCGCGGAGGTCCCACGCCATGGCTTTCAACCAGGCGAGCGAGTCGACCGGTGTCCATGCCTCGGGGCGTTCGCCGGGCCCGAGCCGTCCGAGGGTGTATTCGACGGACAGCCGAGAACCGCTGTGTTCGGCAAGGTAGGCATTCACTCCGTCGGCGTAGGCGTTGAGATAACCGCGCGTCTGGACGGAGAGCAACGGGAACTCGCGCTCAGCCACCCGCCGCCAGCCGAGGGTACGCACCAGAGCGTCCGTCTCCACCAGATCGCGGCCGAACCACTCAGCGAGCCGGCCCGCGGTGAGATGACGGCGAAAGTCCATCTCGAAGAACCGGTCCTGCGCGTGGACATATCCCTGCGCCCGAAAGAGATCTTCGGAGGAGTCGGCGTAGATCTGTGGCACTCCGAGGGTGTCACGACGCACGTCAACCTTGGCCGTCAGTCCGGGTAGGGCGGCGCGGCCATCGTAGGTGGGCAGCGACCTGCGGACGCTCACGATCACCGCACCCGCCGAGGCGACGAGGGCGAAGACGAGAATGATCGCGAGGCCCAACACGAGCCGGGTCAGAAGGGGTCGTCGCACCCTCCGCAGCCTAATGGCTACGTCCCGCCGCCGAATCGCCATCATCGAGGCTCCACTCGTTGCCTTCATGGTGTGAAGCCGGGCCATCCGCGGCGTGAGCCAGAAGGCCCCGGGCCGGACGGTGGCCCGGGAGCCGCCACGCAGGGTGGGCCAGTAGTGGCCAGGTGAGGATGCCGGTTCTCCTTGCCAGACCGGCACTGCTGTGCTTGCACCATTTCTGGCACGCACCCGCCGGCAGGTGTGGCATCGATGCCAGTACGGTCGCTGGCAGGGCGGCTCCCAGCAAAGCGGGCGGCGATCAGTGCAACGGAGACGCAATGCCCGTGCAATGCGGTCACGGCAGTGACACGACGGCCCACTCCAACGTTGAACCACGCACCGCTACGCAGTCCTGACCGCCCGTAGTCCACCCAGGAAAGTCGGTCTCAACTTGATCCAGCCCCTTGGAACCCCGGCCTGCAGGGCATTAACATGCCCGAAATTGCGCGGGCCTTGAAGCTGTTCAAGGTCGGCGCATCACGATGCCCGGAAGAGGTAACGAGACGGTCGCAATACGATGACAAATAGCAGGCAGGCAACTCATCGGCGCCTCCGGAGAAGTCTTCTCCGGAGTCCGTTCGTTGCCGTTCGCCCATCACGGACGCCGCGTCGCAACCGCGCCTCGCAGACCTCCGTGAGCCGGGCATGACCGACGCCACGACACGCGCGCACCCAACGAATGGTGGGACGTGGCGGCGGCGTCGTGGCAGTGGTGGCCAACTCTCGACCACCATTGGCGAATCGCTTCATCCCCCAGTGCCATGGCAACCGGGACCGGACACCCGTCCCGCGGTGGGGTCGCCTGGCGCCCACACACTCCGAGCTTGCGTCCCCGCCGGCACCGCCGGCAGCTCCCCAGGACGTAAGCCCTTAGCCCGTTGAAAGAAAGGGCGCAACTGCGATGAGTGACTTTGTACCCCAGATGAGCCAGGCAATGCTCAACCGCCGAACGTTCCTCTACACGTCCGCCGCCGCGGCCGGCGCGGTCATGCTCGGCTCTTGTTCGAGCGGAACTCCCTCCGGCTCGAAGGAGACGAAGGCGCCTACCGGTGGCTCGACGGCCAAAGGATCTGAAACCAAGCCGCTGAGCAAGCCCGCCAAGTTCAACGAGGCGCCCATGCTTGCCGACATGGTGAAGTCAGGCGACCTGCCTCCCATCGAGGAGCGGCTTCCCGAGAACCCATATGTGATTCCGCACAAGTGGGCTCAGCCCGGCAAGTTCGGTGGCCAGGCGTTGCTGATCAGCAAGCCCGGCACCGGCGGCCCGGTCGATGGATCGGTCAAGGAGTTCATGTACGGCTACTCCCTGCTGCGTTATCTCAACGACGGGCTCGACATCGGCCCGGGCCTCGTCGAGAGTTGGGAGTCCAACGACGACGCCTCGGAATGGACCCTGCATTTCCGCAAGGGGCTCAAATGGTCCGACGGCGAGCCGTGGACGACCGCCGACATCATGTTCTGGTGGGATGACATGGTCATCAACGAGGACCACTCCGACGTTCCCCCGGACGAGGCCCGCTCCGGCAAGGGCACGCTCGCGAAGTTCACCGCTCCGGACGACACCACCCTGGTGATGACCTTCGACGCGCCGACCCCGCTCACCGCAGACCGGCTGGCCATGTGGGTCAACGGCACCGTGGGGAACGGCCCGAAGTGGATGGCGCCCAGGCATTACGCCGAGCAGTTCCACCCGAAGTACAACAAGGACGTGGAGAAGGACTGGGCGGAACAGGGCAAGGAGTTCGAGCTCAAGGTCGACTGGTCCCGCAATCCTGACTGCCCGACGATGACCGGGTGGAAGCTCAAGACCCTGAACGAAGGCCGCAACGTCGTCTACGACCGCAACCCGTACTACTACGTCGTGATGCCCAACGGTGACCAGCTGCCCTATCTCGACCAGCTCAACTTCTCGATGGTCCAGGACCCAGAGGTCGGCAAGCTGCAGGCCCAGCAGGGCAAGGTCGACTACATACAAGGGCAGTTCTCCGACATCGGCCTGGCGGACATCTCGACCATGAAGAACGCCGAGTCGACCTCCCAGCTCGACGTGATCCTCTGGGACGGCGGCTCGGGCACGAGCTCGATCTTCTTCTTCAACTACGACCACAAGGACGAGAACTTCCGCGAGCTCATCCGCGAGCCGAAGTTCCGTCAGGCCTTGTCTCTCGGAGTGAATCGGACTGAGATCCAGAAGGCGCTCTACTTCAACACCGGCGAACTCACCACCGGCACGCTGAGCCCCAAGGCGATCGAGTACCTCATCAACGACGAGGGCAAGACCGTCTACAAGCAGTGGCGGGACTCCTTCGTCCAGCACGACGTCGAAGGCGCCAAGGCCCTCCTCGACGAGATCGGCGTCGTCGACAAGGACGGCGACGGTTTCCGCGAGTATCCCAACGGCGACAAGCTCACCGTCCGCCTCGACTTCCCGGCCGACACCGACGACGAGCACAAGTCCAAGAACCAGTACCTCGTCGCGGACTGGAAGGCGATCGGCATCAAGGCGACGCAGAACCCCGTGTCGCCGGAGGCCTTCGCCGACCAGTGGAACGCCGGCGAGCTCACTTCCCACAGCGCGTGGGAGGTCGGCGACGGTCCCAACCACCTCGTCTACCCTCAGTGGCTGGTGCCGCTCGAGCCGTCGCGTTGGGCGCCTCTGGAAGGACAGATGTACAACGTCCGGGGAACGCCGGCCGAGAAGCAGCAGTTGAACGTCGAACCCTTCAAGCGGACGCCACCACGCATGGAGCCAGAGGCCGACGGACCGATCCAGAAGCTGTGGGACCTCTACGACCAGACCAAGGTCGAGCCCGACGAGATGGCGCGGCACCAGCTGGTCTGGGAGATGATCAAGATCCACGCCACCGACGGACCGTTCTTCATGGGTGTCGTCGCCAACACACCTCGGGTCATCCTCGCCAAGAAGGATCTCGGAAACGTGCCACGGAAGGAGAACCTCGCACTCGGAGGATTCGCCAACCCGTGGATCCACCCGACTCCTGCGGTCTATGACCCCGAGACCTACTTCTGGCAGAAGCCCGAGGAGCACGCGATCTGACCGAGACCGTACGCGCTGTGGGACCGATCGCCTCCCGGTCCCACGGCGCGTACCTGGAGGGTACGACTGCTAGTCCTGACGGGGACCCAACGACCGGGAGACAACCGCCATGCTTGCGTTCATCGTGCGCCGAGGCCTCTACATGGTCGTCACGCTGTTCATCGTCTCGATCGTCAGCTTCGTCCTGATCGAGGCGCCTCCCGGTGACGCGCTGACCGCTGAGATCCAACGCCTGCGGAGTATCGGCAACAACGTCTCGCAGGACCAGATCACCGCGCTCGAGGTCCGCTACGGCGTCAAGGACCCGGTCATGGTGAAGTACGGCAAGTGGATCGGCGGCTTCGTCAAGGGCGACTTCGGCCAGTCGTTCACCGAACGCACCCCGGTGGCGGACCTCATCTGGGGCCGGCTCGGCTTCACGATCATGCTCGCCGGTGGGGCGACCGCTCTCGCATGGCTCATCGCGATACCTATAGGTGTCTATTCAGCAACCCATCGATATTCGTTACCCGACTACCTCATCACGCTCATCCAGTTCATCGGCGTCGCGATCCCGGAGTTCCTGCTGGCGCTGATCGTGCTGGTCTTCGCTGCCCGGTTCCTGGGTGCGGATGTCGGCGGACTGTTCTCAGTGGAGTACCAGGACGCGCCGTGGGGCGTCGGCAAGGTCGTCGACCTGCTCAAGCATCTCTGGATTCCGCTGGTCGTCATCTCCGCCGGAAGCACGGCGTGGCTCACCCGCGTGATGCGGGCGAACCTCCTCGACGTCCTGAACCAGCAGTACGTCCAGACAGCTCGCGCCAAGGGCGTGCTCGAGCGGCGGGTGATCTGGAAGCACGCGGTCCGAAATGCCGTTCACCCGTTGATCATGGCACTGGGTACGACGCTTCCGGTGATCATCTCCGGTGAGGCGATCGTGGGAATCGTGCTGAACCTTCCCACGATCGGGCCGCTGTTCCTGCGAGCACTGCTCAACCAGGACATGTATCTCGCGGTCGGCATTCTGATGATCTTGTCCGTACTGCTGCTTATCGGCAACCTGCTCGCCGACATCGCGCTGGCGTGGGTCGATCCTCGAGCCCGTTCCGCCGAGTGAGGGGTAACTACAGATGGCCATGGTTTCCGAACCCACGCACGACGTGACGGCGGCTCCGATCGAAAAGGGCAGCGACGTCGGCGAGGTCTCGCAGTGGCGGCTGATGGCGAGACGTTTCAAGCAGAGCAAGCTCGCGGTGACCGGCGGCCTCATCCTGCTGGTGATGTACGCGATCGCGCTCCTTGCTCCGTTCCTCTCGCCCAACGACCCGACCGCCGTCGACTCCAACCTCAAGAACGCCGCACCGTCGAAGCTCACCTGGGACGGCGGTCTCGCCATCTGCGGGCAGACGCAGACACTCAACGAGGAGAACTTCACCTTCGAATACAAGGTCGACTGCAACAAGGCGTCGAAGGTCGAGTGGTTCGGCAAAGGCTACGAGTACAAGATATTGGGCTTGATCCCCAGCGACCGTCACCTGCTGACCGCGAAGGAGCCGTCCAAGCTGATGCTGTGGGGTGGCGATATCGACGGGCGTGACGTCTTCAGCCGAACCCTCGCCGGGTCCCAGGTCTCGTTGACCATCGGGCTGTTCGGCGTCAGCGTCGCGACTATCCTCGCGGCCGTCATCGGCACGATCTCGGGCTATTTCGGCGGCCTGGTGGACAACCTGCTCCAACGGGCGATCGAGATCATCCTGTCCGTGCCGACGCTGCCGCTGTGGGCGACGATGGCCGCGGTGCTCCCCCGAGACATGACCGTGACGAAACGGTACTTCCTCATCACCATCATCCTGTCGCTGGTGGCGTGGGCAGGCCTCGCCCGCCAGGTGCGCGGAAAGGTGATGGCGTATTCGAGCGCCGACTACGTGGCCGCCGCGCGCGCGGCGGGCAGTGGGCACAGCCGGATCATCCTGACGCACATGGTGCCGAACTCCGTCAGTCACCTCGTGGTCGTCACGATGCTGGCGATTCCTGGGACCATCATCGCCGAGACCTCACTGTCGTTCCTCGGCATCGGCATGCTGCCGCCGGCGGTGAGTTGGGGAGTCCTGCTTCAGGACGCACAGAAGATTCAGGTCGTCACGCAGTATCCCTGGATGCTCATTCCCGCGGTGGCCGTCATTCTCGCGGTGACGTGTTACCAGCTCCTGGGTGACGGAGTCAGAGACGCGGTGGACCCCTATGGCTGAGGGTTCGTGGGGCGGGCAACCGGCACGATCCACCGGCGCTAGGAGGCAGGGAAGTCCAGATGAGTGAGGCGACCATCAGCACACCCGACACCGAGATGTCCACGGACTCGGTGGTCAGCGTCCGCAACGTCCACGTCGAGTTCCCGACGCCGGTCGGAGTCGTGAACGCCCTCAACGGCGTCAGTTTCGATGTGCCGCGGGGCAAGGTTCTCGGCATCGTCGGCGAGAGCGGATGTGGCAAGAGCGTCACCGCACGGGCGATCCTGCGGATCATCGAGAAGCCCGGACGGATCGTCAGCGGCGACATCCTGTTCCGGCCAAGGCGCCGCCGGTCCGGCGGATCGCGGCCCTCTCCTGCGGCTGGCGCGTCCGGGCAGGTCGACAACGATGCGGACAGCAGCGAGATCGTCGACCTGACCAGCCTCGATCCGGGCAGTCCCGAGATCAGGAGTATCCGCGGCCAGGAGATCTCCATGATCTTCCAGGAGCCGATGACGTCGCTGAATCCCGTCTACACGATCGGCAACCAGATCGAGGAAGCTGTCCTGCTCCACCAGACATCGGATCGCGCCGAGGCACAGAAGAAGGCCGTCGAGATCCTCCGCCGGGTCGGCATGCCCAACCCGGACCGCATCGCACAGAGCTATCCGCACCAGCTCAGCGGCGGCATGCGGCAGCGCGCGATGATCGCCATGGCGCTCTCGTGTACGCCCACACTGCTGATCGCCGACGAGCCGACGACCGCCCTCGACGTGACGACCGAGGCGCAGATCCTCGAGCTCATGCGTGAGCTCCAGGAGTCGTTCGGAATGTCGATCATGTTCATCACCCACAGCATGGGCGTGGTGGCCCAGCTCTGCGACGAGGTCGTGGTGATGTATCTGGGTCGAGTCGTCGAGCGGGCACCGGTCGACGACCTGTTCCACGACCCGAAGCATCCCTACACGGTGTCCTTGCTGCGTTCGATCCCGCGGATCGGCGTGAACCGCGGAGCACAGCTCGAGGTGATCAAGGGATCCGTTCCCGATCCGTACTCCAAGGTGCCGGGCTGCCCCTTCCACCCGCGGTGTCCCAGTGCCATGCCGGGCCTCTGCGACACGGTGTTGCCCGAGGAGACGGCGATCGCCGACAAGACCGACCACAGCGTACGGTGCCATCTCTACCCCGGCAGCACACCGGCCGAGGTGGCGTCCGCGACGACGGCCAAGTAGGAGGAATCGTGGGCGAGACTCCGCACAATCAGAAGACGCTGCTCGAGGTCAAGGGACTCAAGAAGCACTTCCCCATCAAGGCTGGCTTCTTCAAGCGCACCATCGGCCAGGTGAAGGCCGTCGACGGTCTCGACCTCTCCATCGCGCGCGGCGAGACGTTCGCGGTGGTGGGCGAGAGCGGCTGCGGCAAGAGCACGTCCGGGCGGACGATCCTGCGCCTCGAGGAACCCACCGAGGGCGAGGTCATCTACCACCACGACGAGCTCGGGGCGATCAACGTCGAGAAGGCCGATTCCAAGCTGCTCAAGCGGATCCGGCCGGAGATGCAGATCATCTTCCAGGATCCGTTCTCCTCCCTCGACTCCCGCATGACGGTCGGGCGGATCATCGCCGAACCTCTGGTGATCAACAACATGTTGCGTGGCCGTGAGCTGCGCGACCGGATCGCCGAACTGCTCACCGTGGTCGGTCTTCGTCCGGAACACGCGAGCAGGTATCCGCACGCCTTCTCCGGCGGCCAGCGTCAGCGCATCGGCATTGCCCGCGCGCTTGCCCTCAACCCGAAGCTGATCGTGTGTGACGAGCCGGTGTCGGCGCTGGACGTCTCGGTCCAGGCGCAGGTGCTCAACCTGCTCGAGGACCTGCAGGACAAGTTCAACCTGACGTACCTCTTCATTTCCCACGATCTCAGCGTGGTCGAGCACATCGCCGACCGCGTGGCGGTGATGTACGTCGGGAAGGTGGTCGAGGTCGGCACCACCGACGACCTCTTCTACAACCCGAAGATGCCTTACACAGAGGCGTTGCTGTCCTCGCTGCCGCAACCGGATCCACGCAAGCGGACCCGGCCGACGCTGCTCGCCGGCGAGGTTCCCAGCCCGGCCAATCCGCCCAGTGGGTGCTATTTCCACCCGCGTTGCCCGTACGCCCAGGAGATCTGCAAGACCGAGGCGCCACCGCTTCGTGACGTTGGCGGAACGCACTTGGCGGCCTGCCACTTCGCCGACGAACTCTCACTCAAGGGCACGACCCGACTGACGGAGATCAAGGCGCCCGAAGTCGTCGCCGCGGCGGCTGCTCAGGAAGCAACACAAGGGACACCATCGTGACTGGAACCGTACGCACGGGACGCCCCCGATTCACCGGCGTCACCACCTACAAGGACCCCCTCGGACGGTTCTCGTTCCGGTATCCCTCGGACTGGAACGAGTTCGAGCTCGCCGACGACCGTGAAGGCGTGATGTACGCCCCCGAGGTTGGGGAGTCGCCGCAGACCTACTTCGCGGCCTGGATCACCAAGCTCGACGAACGCGTCGTCGCCGAAGACCTGCCGACCCTGCGGGAGGGCATCGACGCCGGCCTCGAGCAGCTCACCGGCTGTGAGATCGAGACCGAGAAGGACGACGTCCTCGGCAATCTCGTGAAGCTCGAACGCGTCTACCGGTTCGACGACGAGGGGACCGTTCGGCAGCGCCGGGTATGGACGTTGTACGTCGATACCTGGCGGATCGTCCTGGTCTGGCAGGGCTCCACCCCCGACGAGTACGCGTACTGGCTTCCGATGGGCAACTACGCCTTCGCGACGTTCGACCTGCCGGAAGCGCTGTGGTTCGCGACCGACCGGGACCTGCGCGCGTTCGACTGACGGAGCCCGGCCGCGAGGGCCGGGGAGAGCGTCCGGAAGGGGCTGCCGGCGCTTAGCAGTCAGGTGCCGGGAGTGCTAATCTTTGCTGCGTTGGCCGCCGCCCTCGGACATGGCGGCGATGTTGACTGGAGGAGCAGTGCCGACCTATCAGTACGCCTGTGTCGACTGCGACGAGCAGCTCGAGGTCGTCCAGAAGTTCACCGACGATCCGCTCCGCGAGTGCCCCACCTGTGCCGGCCGGCTGCGCAAGGTCTTCAGCGCCGTGGGCGTGGTCTTCAAGGGGTCGGGCTTCTACCGCAACGACAGCCGGTCCGACGGCCGTGGCAAGAAGTCGTCCGAGTCCTCGAGCTCCAACGGCGAGTCGAAGTCCAGCGACTCCTCGTCCAGCAGCGGATCGTCGGACGCCTCGTCGAGCGGTGGCAGCAAGTCGAGTGACGGCAAGTCCGGTGACAAAGCGACCAGTTCATCCTCGTCGGGAGCCTCCAGCTCCAGCTCTGCGACACCGAGCAAGTCGGGCTCGGCTGCCTAGGCCCTAGAAGGACTAGGCCGTGTCTCCTAAACCCTGGCGGTAGTTGAGGATGGCGGCAGCGAGGGTGAGTCCGCCGAGGTAGGTGATGGCGTACTTGTCGTAGCGGGTGGCGATGCCGCGCCATTGCTTGAGTCGGT
>NZ_JBEEAB010000044.1:0-18651 GCF_040120725.1 Actinopolymorpha sp. B9G3
CGATCGGGCGGCCACGACCCCTCCACTTGCCAACCGCCTAAGCCTTTTCTGCCAAATCTGCCGACCGCTACGCTCACCCGCAACAAGCAGCCGTGTTGCGACCACCGCCAGAATCCGCCGATCCGCTTACGAGACAGGTGTTTCGAGTTCGCCGCCGGGGTTGAGCACTGTCTGATCGTTCGGTCGCGGTTCGGCATGTGAGACACGCTGCTGTTCAGCGAAGTCGACACTTTGGCGGTGTTCCTGGCGCCCTCGTTACCGACCCCCCATGATTGCTGCACCAGCTGACGCGGCATGGGAGGGGCCATGAGCTCAGGCGTACGTTCCACCAAAGCGACACCGAGAATCGGCGACGACGAGCGACACTGCATCGCCGACCTGCTCGGCGACCACCTCGCACACGGCCGACTCACCCAGGAGGAGTTCCACGAACGCCTAGGCCGTGCCCTTACCGCCAAGACCTCCGGCGAACTCGGCGAACTCGTCGCCGACCTCCCGGTCCCGCGTGAGGAGCCGGCCACCGGTGCGGTGGCCGCGCGCAAGTCCGGCTCGGTTTCGAGACTGGATCGCCGGGAGATTCGTTACGCTGCAGCACTCGCAGCCGTGGTAACGGTCACGATCGGCGCGGCATGGATCATCAGCGAGGCCAACGCCTGGCGGGACTCGACCGACCTGCTCACTCTGGCGCTCGCCATGCTCGCCTCAGAGCTGGTCGGTGCCATAGCCGCAGCAGTATGGATGCGAACACGGGCACGGGACAGGCGGCCCAACCTGCCGTGATCATGTGTCGGAAACCTTCGACGGCCGGTGAAGGTTTGCCGGCGACACCCGCGTAGAGCCAGCAGGAGCCCCCCACTGTCGGCAGCCTCGGCATCTTCTGCGTCTGTTCCCGGGAGGGTGAGACCTCAACGCGCTCCTCGCCTGCCCATGGCGTGGGTTAGAGGGACTGGCCGAACAGGATGTGGCCGATGAGTGACCTGCCCAGTTGGCCCGAGCCTGCGGTCCGGCGGATCCAGGACCCGTACGGCCACCCGACGACCCGGAAATTCTGGCCGCCGCCACCACCGCCGAGCTTGAGCGTGATGCATCCACCAATGGCCCGCGCTGAGGCAGCACGGCCATCATGGTCCACACGCCGCGCAACGACCGACGCGGCGATGCAAGCGTGACATTGCTGCCGATGTCCGCTGGGCGATCCCCAAACGTGCATAGATTCGGGACTGCGGTCTTGGCTTCAGCGTTCACGAGCGGGTTGGCGGGTGATCCCCCGTGGTGGAGCTGATGTCGGCACAGGGGGCGCTGACTGTTCCGTAGCTCGGCGCACGTCCGCTAGCCGTTCGTTGGGCTCGATGTGCAGCTATTTGGGTGAGCGAGGCACCAGTCGATGGTGGTGTCGTGTCCGGATCTGTCGGTGTTCCAGTTGGGATCTATTTCGCTGGTCGGGGAAGACGGCCGCAGTGTCGGTGTCGGAGAAGCTCAGGCCGGTGAGCCCGAGGACGGCGCCCCACCGCGTGAAATCGGGGTGACTCGTCTGCTCGCACCGCGGTTGACTGTCCCCCATGCAGCCATCCCTCGCCTGCGCGCCCAAGGCCACCCCAGGGGACAGGGTGGCAGTGCTGTCCCCGTCTTCCGCCGCCCCGGGTTCTGCGCCTGAGGTGCATGAGCAGGCCATGAAACGCCTCGTGGAGGTCACCGGTCTCGTGCCCGTCGAGTACCCCACGACGCGTCGATTGGGAGCCTCGGCGCGGGACCGGGCGGCGGACTTCAATGCTGCGTTCGCCGATCCAGAGATCCGAGCGGTGCTCGCGACGATCGGGGGCGAGGACCAGATCACTGTTGTCCCTCACCTTGACCCCGAGGTTGTCCGGGCCGACCCCAAGCCCTTCCTGGGCTACAGCGACAACACCAACGTGCTCAACTTGCTCTGGAACCACGGGGTCGCCGGCTTCCATGGGGGCTCCACACAGGTCCACCTAGGCGCGGGACCCGCCGTCGACGAGGTGCACGCGAAGTCGCTGCGTGCCGCCCTGCTGACAGGGGAGCGGCTGGAGATCACCGAACCCGGAGAGTCGGAGGACTTCGGCAGGGATTGGAACGATCCCGCGGCACTGACCCAGTTCGGCGAGCGCGAGCCGACCGAACCCTGGACTTGGGCTGGTCCGGCGAGATCGGTGACGGGCCGCACCTGGGGTGGTTGCGCGGAGGTGCTGCTGTGGGTCCTGACGGCAGGTCGCTTCCCGACCGACCCGTCAGTCCTGCAGGGCGGGGTCCTGCTCCTCGAGACTTCGGAGAAGCACATCCCGGCTCAGATCCTGCGCGCCTTCGGCGAGCGCGGCCTCCTAGGCGCGGTGGATGCTGTTCTGATGGCACGCCCCCCTACCTCCAACTTTGAGGTCCGTCCGAGCCCACAGGAGCGTGCAGCACGTCGCGCCGAACAGCGGGACACCACGATCGAAACCGTCCACGGATACAACCCTGAGGCGGTCGTGGTGGTCGGAGTGCCCTTCGGCCACACCCGGCCACAGTGGATCCTGCCCTACGGAGGCTTAGTCACTGTCGACGGTGCCGCGCAGCGGCTGTGGGCCGACTACTCCTGACGCTGCCCGCCATACCTAGAGGCCAGACCGTAGCTTCCAGCCTCAGCCGAACTGGCTCTCCAACCAGCTTCGCACTGCCGCTACCGTTGCCCGTGCATCGAAGAGCCAGGCTGTGGCGGCGCCGATTCGGATGCTGTGGCCGGCGCCGGCAGCAACGGCATGTTCGGCCATTGTGCCGACCGGTGATTCGATGCCAAGGGCGTCTTCGTAGTAGGGAAACGCGCCGTAGAAGGTGTCGATCATCTGATACTCGCGGCCGGCTCTGCCCGCGACCTGCGCCTGGAAGGTGTGGAAGCGGCGGCTGGGTAGATCCGTGAGCGATTCTGCGTGGTGGCACAGGGTTAGCCTCTTCAGCGGCGCGCCGAGCAGCAGGACTCGTCCGTCTGCCGCGCACAGGCGCTCGAGAGGGCTGTCGACGCCGAACGGATCGTTGTCACGCTGGTCGACGAGCAGATGCTGGGCAGCCGGGCCAAGGGCGGCGAAGCTCGCCTCGGGGTGTCCGCTACGGTCTGCGCCGGGCCAGGTGCGGAGCCGTTCGGGGAAGCGGCCGAAGTCACGGCGGGCACTGGAAGTAGCTGGATCGAAGGCGGGACCATGATCACGGTACGCCGACTGCCAGTGCGGAAAGGCGTCCCAAAGAGGCACGTGGTACGGGCTGTCCTCCCAGCCGGTGAAAGCCAACAATGTGCCTGACTTGCCAACCGCATCGCGCAGAGCTTCAAGCACGGTGTCGATCCCGCCGACCACCCAGCCGAATGCCGACATGCGGACGTGCGCCATCAGCACCATGCCCGGCTCGACCCCGAGCCGTCGGAGTCCGGCGGCCACCTCTGGTCGGGTCATCGGTGTGAAGCTCTGATCACGCATCAGGTCAACGGGCGGCATAACCCGGCAGTGTGACGGTCGGCATTGCGACCCGCATCCCATTTTGCCTAACCACAGGCGAGGCTCGAAGCGTCCGGTGAGGGGATCGGTTTCGAGGATCGCGTAGCTGAGGGAGTCTTGCCACGCGGATAGGGATCGGCAGCCAATGCTTGAGTGACGCGCGACGGCGGCCTACGATGGGGCCGCGTTTCAGGGCGCTGCTGGTCCGCAGAAAGGGCGAAGCCCACCTGAGCTTTCGCCGAGAGTTTCTGGTCCCTCCTTTTCGGCCCGACCTCGCGGACACCGGGCATCAGAGAAGGAGGCCATCGTGCCTACGCGTTCACTGCCCGAGAATCCAAGCCTGGAAAACCTCAAGAACCAGGCCCGATCACTGCAGCAGCAGGTCCGTGCCGGTGATCCCGAGGCGATCTCCCAGGTCCGCGAGTTCGATCCCCGGTCAGCAGTCGACCCGGGCAAGCTCAGCGGATTCAGCCTCACCGAGGCCCAGCTCGTGACCGCACGCGGCTACGGGTTCGCCGGCTGGCAACGGCTGCGGACCCACGTCGACGTCATCCGGGAGTTCTCCCGGTGGCCCGAGCCGGTCAGCGACGTCACTGCCGACGGAACCGATGGGACCATCGATCCGCAGCTGCTCGCCGACCGGTTCCTCGACCTCGCCTGCCTCAGCTTCACCCGGGACGGGCGGAGCCGACAAAGCCGGGCGCGCGAACTCCTCTCCGCCCACCCCGAGCTCGCAACGGCCAGCATCCACACGATGGCTGTCGTCGGCGAGGTCTCGGCCGTACGACGGCTGCTTGCCAGCGATCCCTCCCAGGCAAGACGCAAAGGCGGGCCTTTCGACTGGGAACCCCTGCTCTACCTGGCCAACGGACGGCTTGGCGACACCGGTCCCGGCAGGTCGGCTGTCGAGGTGACGCGGTTGCTGCTCGACGCCGGCGCCGACCACAACGCCGGGTATCTCTGGCGTGGGATGACATCGCCGTTCACCGCGCTCACCGGTGTATTCGGCGGCGGCGAGCAGAACCAGCCGTACCACCCCGACGCGGCCGCCCTCGCCCGGCTCCTCCTTTCGGCGGGAGCCGATCCGAACGACAACCAGGCGTTGTACAACCGGATGTTCACGCCGGCGAACGACCACCTGGAACTGTTGTTCGAGTTCGGACTCGGCAGCGAGATCGACAGCCCATGGCGGCAGCGGCTGGGTCACACCTACCCCTCACCCACCCAGATGGTCCAAGAGCAGCTCCGCTGGGCCGCCGACCACGGCATGCTCGAGCGCGTCCGGCTGCTGCTCGCGCACGACGTCGACCCAGACGGACTCGGCTACCACCCGGTCTACGGCGCCCAGACGCCGTACCAGCTCGCCCTGGCGGCGGGCAACCGGGACATCGCCCGCGTGCTCGCCGAAGCAGGGGCGACGACGACCGGCATCCACCCGGTGCAGGAGTTCCTCAACGCCTGCATGGCCGGCGATCGACCCGAGGCCGAACGCCTAAGGGCCGCGGACCCGTCCCTGCCGGACCGTGCGATCGCCGCTGAGCCCGCGGCGGTGGCGAAAGCCGTCCAAACGGGCCACATCGAGGCCGTACGGCTCATGCTCGACGTCGGCTTCGACGTCAACGCCGGCGGGACGACCGCGCTCCACGAAGCGGCCTGGCGCGTTGACATCCCGATCGCCCAGCTCCTCCTCGACTGCGGCGCCGACCAGCTTCGGCGGGACCACCGCTTCGACAGCACGCCACCGGAGTGGGCGAGGCACGCCGCTTCCGAGGCGGCGTACCTCGACGACCAGACCGAGAGGCACCAGCAGATGGTCGAGTTCCTCACAACATACGACGCCTGATCCTGCAGCCAGGAGGCCGTGGACCTCGCCTGTCGGTGTGGCCGTCCGGTGGGGGATCCCTATCCGGACAGCCTGTGGTCAGTCGCGACACCCTCCCGGGCCGCCAGCGGTCCCTGACCAAACCCGGGGGCGCTGCTGGGCGGCACGTCGACGCTCAGATCTGTGTGTGCGACGGCTTCGGCGTCCAGCGGGTACAGGACGCTTCGAACCGGAACGGAAGTGCGGGTATGCCTGTTGCGTCGCAGTGTTGTTGCAGCAGTGAGCGGACGGCGGTGAGGTGCTCCTGTCTCTCCTGTGGGCTCATCGCGATCACAGCAGAGTTGGTGGCCAGTTTGGCCGCGAAGTGTTCCGGTGTGAGCTTCCACTCCCAGGCGAATCGGGCGAACTCGAGTTCGTCCTCCGGGAATGGCCGGTCGGTGTCGGTACTGGGCTTCTTGTCGCGGTTGATCTTGTAGGGGTTGAGGCCGGCAAGGTCGAGTTCCCACGGCTCGATCGGGGGAAGCACCGGGTTCCAGACCAGGCCAAGCCACGCGCCGGGTTTCAGAACGCGCCGGAGCTCGATGATCGTCGCCTCGACGTCGAACCAGTGCCATGCGTCAGCAGCCAGGACAGCGTCCAACGATCCGTCCTCGACCGGGATGGATGTCGAGTCGCACTGATGGAGCCCAGCGTCTGGGTTGTTGCGAGCCAGAACGGCAAGCATCCGCGGATCCGGCTCGACGGCCTCGACGGTCAGACCCCGGGCTAGAAGCAGCGACGTGAGCTTTCCCGTTCCCGCGCCAACGTCGGCCACCCGGGCGGGCGATGATGGCGCCAGCCAGTCAACTGCCGCATCGGGGTAACTGGCACGCCACCGGTCATACTCATCGGCGACTTGCCCAAACGTCAGTGCCCTGTTCATCTCGACATCGGTCACCCGTGGCACCTTACCGACCCTTGCCCGTAGTGCTGTGCTGACAAGAACCCGCCCGCCGTTTGTCCTTCGATCCCCATTGGCCCATCGTGGACGTTGCGCAGGGTCCACCGCCGCACCCGGCTGGCGGACCTCGACGAGGAGGCCGTTGACCGCCGAGTAGGTCCGGGGATCCCGTTGCGTACACGTGGGCGCAGCCCGGGCGCTGAAGCCCGATCACGGGCCAGCCGTGGTCAGACGGGATGGATCGCCTTGGTCATCAGTTGCTCTCGCGGCTGGCCCTTAGGCGTTTGATCGCCGAGCTCGCCGGTCTCGACGAAGCCGTTGCGGCGGTACAGTGCACTGGCGAAGTCGTTACCCGGTATCACACCGAGCTTCAAGACTCTGGCGCCGGACGTTCGCGCCCACTGTTCCACCGCCGATATGAGCTCGTCTCCGACGCCGCGACCACGCGCCGTCGGGCCAACCCACATCGAGGTGAGTTCGACAACCCCTAGATCTGGGCTCGGCATCCCGCTGGCCATCCCAACATGTTGATCATCTAGGACTGCGACGACGTTCAATGAGCCGGGGATCTCCAGGCGACCCCGCCATCGCTCGTCACTGGCACCCTGCCAACCTGTGAGCTGCGCAGCGAAGGCGTACGGAGCGTCGATCAACGCGGCCAGGCGAAGGTCGCGCCAGATCCTCGAGTCATCCGGCGAGAGCACATGCAGCTCGATCACGGAAAGCAGACTGCCACACTTCGGGTTGAACGCTGCGGCACGACGTAGGAAGCACCGCCGCCCGTCTCGGTTGCGCCCGTCAGGGGATCCTCCTACGGACAGACCCGCGACCAGAAGCATTCCTCGGCACTCGCCGGTCGGAGGAGGCTCTGGGCACCGAGAAGCCAGACAGGCACGGTCCTCACACCCCCTGGGGTGTCCTAGGCGCGAGCACCGGCTCGGAGCCGCTCGAGCGCGCGGGCGAGTCTGTCTACGCCCACGGCGATCTGGTCCGTGGGCACCGGCGCGAACGAGAGCCGGAGGCTCGACCTGCCCCCGGCGATCATGAAGTCGGGCCCGGCGACGAAGGTCACACCCTCCTGCTTGGCTTCCCGCAACAGGCTCCCGGTGTCGACGTCATCGGCCAGGTCGAGCCAGAGGAAGTAGCCGCCCTCCGGGATCACGAACCTGGCCTCGGGGATCTTCTCCCGCAGCGCTTGGACGACCGCATCGCGGCGCCCGCCAAGCGCCCGGTTCACAGCGGTGATGTTCTGTTCCAGCGCTCCGGACCGGCAGAGCTCCCACACGATCGACTCGGCGAGCATGTTCGGCGAGATGTAGTTCTCGCTGGCGGTCTTGGCGAGTGCCGCGATCGCTTCGGCGGGCCCGACGAGGTAGCCGACGCGAACGCCGGGGCTGACTGTCTTCGAGAACGAGGAGGCGTGGATCACTCGATCGGCGTCGTCCATCTCAAGCATCGTCTTCCCAGCTGAGCCCGCGAAGCTGATAAGGCGGTAGGGGTCGTCCTCGAACAGCACGAAGCCGTGCTCGGCGGCGAGTGCGACCAGCCGCTCGCGCTTTTCGGCCGAGAGGGTGCAGCCGGCGGGGTTGTGGAAGTTGGGGATGACGTGCGCCAGCTTCATGGGACCGGTCGTGCAGGCGCGCTCGATCGCCTCGACGTCGACGCCGTCGGCCTCAAGCGGCACGGGCGCGAGCTCGGCACCCGACTGCTTCAGCAACAACAACGTTCGGTCGTACGTCGGCTGCTCGACGACGACTCGGTCGCCGCTGGAGATGAAGTGGCCGAATAGCAGGGACGCGCCCTCCATCGACCCATTGACCATCATCACCCGGTCGGTGTCGACTCCGTGCAGCTCGGCGACCCACTCGCACAGCCCAGGGTGGCCCTTCCCAGTCCCATAGGACAGGGCTCGCTGCCAGTCGGACTTCAGAGCGCGCGCCGCCGCGTCCCGCACGGCCTCGGCGGGGAGGATGTCGGCGCTGGGCGCACCGCGGGCGAAGCTGATCGTCTCGATGGACATCGGCGCCAGTATAGGAGCGGCTCGGCTGCCAGCTCCGCATGTCACCATGGCGCGTGCATCAAACGAGCGAGGTTGCTACGGCGCCATGCGACGGTTTTCGCCCGGCTCACCGCGGCGCGAGCCTCCGATCCCAGGAGGCACCTTCTGAAGTGCGACGGTCGAACGACAGTCATTGTGCGCACGTGAAATGGCAGTCGCTGATTGGCACCTCGTGCGCATCGGGGCATCGCCAGATTGGGGAGACTTGACACTGACATCGCTACGTTGCTCGGATGCTGGCAACCATCGCACGTGGAGGGAGCTCCGGAATGGCTACCGCGTCGTCAGGGGTATCGGCCGAGAAGGAAATCTTGCAGGCTCAGCTGAGTCGGCACCGCGATGTCATGCTGTGGAAGCTCGAAGGTCTCAGCGACGCTGAGATACGCCGGCCGATGACCCGCTCGGGCACGAATCTCCTCGGTCTCGTCAAGCACCTCGTCGGTGTGGAACGGTCCCGGTTCGCTGATCCGTTCGGACGGCCAGCCGCCGAACCGCTGCCATGGTTCGAGGACGGGAAGGGATGGCAAAGCGGTGGCGGGAGAACACCGGGCTCCCGTTCGAACGAAGACATGTGGGCGACAGCGGACGAGAGCACTGAGTTCATCGTCGGACACTACCGACGAACCTGCGCCGAGTCGGATCAGGTGATCGCGGACTTCCACCTTGATGACACCGGAACACGGTGGAATGGGGACCCGATCTCGCTGCGGCGGGCGATCGTATCCATGATCGGGGAAACTGCCCGCCACGCCGGGCATGCGGACATCATCCGCGAACTGATCGATGGATCCGCCAGCTGCCACCCGGGACGGCCTGAGTCCGGTCTCCCGCGCGTCGGCGAACAGGGTTGGTGGCAGGACTACGTTGCCCGAGTCGAGCAAGCAGCCGCATCCTTCGACGGTGAGGCTGGCTCGCAGAGGAACCCGGCCTGAAGGGCTCCGCCGTGGGTGAGGGGCGCTGCCCGTTCAGCCCGGTGTGGCTGGGTTTCTACTCGGTCTGACACATATCGGCTCCTCGGATCGGCGGACAGCGTTTATCGTCTCTGCCGTGGCCATGGTCGATGTCGTTCCCGTCACCGCCGATAGCTGGGCGGACCTCGAGACACTGTTCACGGATCCGCGATTCGGTCGGGGCGACTCGCCCCATCCGGATGCCCGACCCGAGTCTTCGTGCTGGTGCATGTGGCCCCGGGTGCCCCGCGGCGACTTCCGGCCCTGGGATCCGGCGAACCGGTCGTCGATGCGTGAACTCGTCGCCTCCGGGGCCATGCCGGGCCTGGTCTGCCTGGTCGGCGGTGAGCCGCAGGGGTGGTGCGCGCTGGGTCCGTGCGGGGACTTCACGCCGTACAGGTTTCCGCCCTATGTGGATCTCGTCGAACCCACGGCCTGGGCCGTCCCGTGCGTCGAGGTCGTCCCGGAGGCCAGAGGATCGGGAGTCGCCGACGCGTTGGTCGAGCAGGCGAAGATCTACGCAGCACAACGCGGCGCGACGGTCCTCTACGGTCCGCCCCAGTGGTGGAAGGGGCGAGGTCAAGCTGAGTACGGCGGGGTGACGCGGCTGTTCGTTCGCCGCGGCTTCACGCAGGTGGCTGCGGGCGAGCGGGTACCGGTCTTCCGGTGCCGCCTCGACGGCCTGCCGGTCTGAAGGCCTCGACTGGGGTCGACCAGTCGGCCTCCTACCGCATCGCAGCGGACGTAGATGCCGCCGCCGATGTGCGCGGCGATGGTCCGATTGAGTGGGTCGAACCGCCTGGACGCAGACCGCGACGCCCGGGCATTCCGCATCCATGGCTGCATCGACGAATGACGGCTTCGTACGCCACTCCCGGGAGAGGGGTCGGCGTCACGCACTTCGGCCTCGGCGTCGCCAGAACTGGCGTTCAGCGCAGCCGTCGCGGCGTAGCCAGTTAGGTATAGACGACTCGCTCTGCAGTGACGATGCCGAGTGTTTCGGTTGGTGGCTCCGAAATCGGGAGCGACGGTTCGACGTTGGTCGGATTGCCAGCGCACTGCTTGCCAGTAGTGGTCATGGTCGCCGTGCGTAGGAGGCAGGATGCGGGCGCTCCCGAAGAGCTGAACGCCTCGGCTGCTGGCTCGGCCGACCAGGGGTGCATGGATGCCGACTGAGATGCGTGGGTCAGCTTGTAGGTTTCGCATCTTGGGTGAGTGCGGGTCCGCGGTGAAGATGATCGTGAAGTCCAGGTGGAAGTAGCGGACCGGGGTCGCGAGCGGACCGTTAGGCCCGGTCGTTGCGAGCACGCACATGTTCTGCGAGGACAGCAGGTTGAGGATCCGCTCTTCGAGCCGTTCGCGGTCAAGCTGCCTGGTCGGTGGTGGACCTTCGAGCCAGGGATTGGTGACAGGCATGCGTAAGAGTGACGAGTCTTCGAGTAGAGGGGGGCGCTTCGAAGCAGGCGACCTTGTGTTGCTGCGGTCGATCGAGGATGGCCTGCCAGGAGTCGAGCCGCGGCACATCGGGTACACGATGCCGACCCGGCTGATCGCCGACGACGCTGAGGCGATTGCTCTTTACCATCCGCCGGGGCAGTGCGCGAAGGGTAGGTCCGGCAATCGCAGTCCTGGACCAAAGGGGCCACGCATCATGCCCGGTGACTGGGATGGCGGCTACGAGGACGACGCCGTCTTCCCCGGACCTGGTGTAATCCGGCTGCATGTCGTCGCCGACGGCTACTCGATCATCCGTAGCTGGGACCACGAGACAGGACAGTTCCATGGCTGGTATGTCAACCTCGAGCTGCCTTGGCAACGTTCGGACACCGGTTTTGACAGCAAAGACCTCGTTCTCGACGTCGTGGCCGCGGACGATCTGTCGGCGTGGGAGTGGAAGGATGAGGACGAGTTCTCCTGGGCGCAAGAGGTCGGGCTCCTGACTCCAGAGCAAGCCGTACTCGCCGAGGCCCAGGCGCGCAAGGCGATCGCCACGCTGGAGGCGCGGGCCTGGCCCTTTGACGCTGACTGGAGCCGGTGGACGCCCAGCCTCGACTGGCCGATCCCGCGTGTACCCGAAGACTTCCACCGACTCTGACCTCCCAGAGCACAGGAGATCGCGGGCATCATCGTCGCATGCGTCCGGTTGCCGATCCCATCCGTACGCGGGAGGTTCCCCATCCGGACACGCAGAGGTCCGTCAACCTTCTCTGCGGCAAGCCGGCCCGCGGGTGTGGATCCTTAGGTCGAGATCATCGCGAGTAAGTCACCGAGCCTGCTTGGTGAGGGCGTCGGTGAGCAGGTCGAGGTGGCCCACGTGGCAGGCTGTTTCCTCGAGCATGTGCACCATGACCCAGCGCAGTGTCACGTGGCCCTTCCCGAACGAGGGGCGGGGTGCGGTTGTGTCGAGTGTGGGAAGCTGGCTGGCGACCTGACGACTACGGGTGCATGCCGCCCGGTACAGGGCGGAAATCTCCTGGACTGTGTTGTAGGCAGCGGACTCAAAGTCCCACTGCGGCTGGTCGTGCGGCGCAGATGCCCACGGCTCGGGAAGTTCGCCTCCTCCGACTCGTGCAATGAACCAGTGGTCCTCCATGTGCGCGAGATGCTTCACGATCCCACCGGGAGTCAGGTTTGTAGCCGGCAGGCTTTTCGTTCGCGCCTGCGCGTCCGACAGCCGTTCGAGGCGCGAGAGGGCGCGGCGTCGGTACTGATCGAGGAACTGACCGAGCGTGGTGCGCTCATCGGCGTCGAGCTCTGGGTACCGCTCCGCGTTAGCGCTCATCCTGTGCTGGATCCTTCCGCCTCGTGCCGCGGCCTCGGGTGGCCGGGCATGGTTCCTTGCAGGTGGATCACACTATGCCGGGCAGCTTCAAAGGAATCCGGGCAGCGGTGGCGTGAGCACGGCGCTGCCGACGAGCTGTCCAAGCTCGCGCAGTTAAAAGCCAGCGTGGCGACATCTGAGAGGCGGAGTGCGAGCGGCCGTAGTCGAAGATCCTCGCCTGACCCGGACTTGCCGCAGCGGGTCTCAGACTTTGTCCTGCCGACCCACGACCTGCGGGATCGCCTCGACCGCTCCGACGAAGGCATCCGGCGGCATTACCCGGGGCGCTGCCATGTCTTCGCGGAACAGGTCGATCTGCCGGTCAGCGAGGTCACGCCAGTCCTCGCCGGTGTCGGCCGCGCGTTCGAGCAGCGGGCCGTCAACGTCGGTGACGTTCTGCACGTACTGGACGTCCACCACGGCATCGCGCCAGGCCCGACCGAGCAGGTCGAATGCAACCCTCCATGGCTGTGTGGCCGAGATGGGTGGAGTCGTACGGGGTGATGCCGCAGACGTACATGCGGGCCCGGGCGCCTGCCGCGCTGGCCCGGCGCTCGCCTCCCCTGATCCGGGCAGCCGTAGAACCTCGGGGGCGACCCAGGCCTTCATGATGATCGAGCCTAGTGGTAAGCGCAACACGCCCAGGAGAAGGCCCGTGTGGTTCGGCGGGGGTCGCGCGGGTAATCGACCTGCGCAACAGGCACGTCGCCGAGGCACCGTGCAACAGGACCACCGGGCGGGTCACGCCACCGGGATCTCCTCCTGCGCGCACCATAGGTACTGCTCGACGTCCGCGGTCGCTTCATCGCCGTAGGACTCGGTGAGCCTGGCTAGGAAGCCGGCGCGGGTGAGCTTGTACTCTTGGCCGCCGGTGGATTCGAGCACATGCGCGGCCATCACGCAGCCCACCTGGGCGGCACGCTCAGTGGTTACACCCCACGTGCTCGCGGTCAGGAACCCGGCTCGGAAAGCGTCGCCTGCGGCGGTCGGGTCGACGACCCTGCGAACGACTGCCGGGCCGACCTGGACGTCCGGCTCGCCTCGGCGCTCGATCCGGACCCCGTTCGGGCCCAGCGTCGTGACGACGGTATCGACCCGCGACCGGATCTGATCGGCGGTCCACCCCGTCTTCTGACGGGCGAGCGCGGACTCGTATTCGTTGGACAGGAAGTACGTCGCCCCGTCAATCAGCGACCGGATCACATCGCCGTCCGACCACGCCAACTGCTGGGACGGGTCGGCGGCGAACGGATACCCGCGCTCCCGGCACTCCTGGCTGTGGCGGATCATCGCCTCGGGATCGTTGGGCGCGATCAGCACGAGATCGAGCCCACCTGCGCGCTCCGCAACCGGCGCGAGCTCGATCTCCCGTGCCTCGGCCATAGCTCCGGTGTAGAAGGAGGCGATCTGGGATTCACTTTGGTCGGTGGTGCAGACGAACCTGGCTGTGTGATGGGCGTCGGAGACGTGGATCGAATCGCAGTCGACACCGTGAAGCTCCAGCCACGAACGGTAGTCGTCGAAGTCGTGTCCCACCGCACCCACGAGCATCGGCCGCTGACCAAGCGATGCCATTCCGAATGCGATGTTGGCCGCACACCCACCTCTCCTGACCTGGAGTTTCTCGGCTAGGAACGAAACTGAGATCTTGTCCAGCCGTTCGGCTAGCAGAGAGTCGCGGAACTTGCCGTCGAACGTCAGGAGATGGTCGGTGGCGATCGATCCGGTCACCGCGATTCGCACAGAGAATCCCTTCGCCATCATCGCGTGTAGTGCTCGGGAAGGCTAAGGCTGTACTTGTCACTATAGGGTGACTGGTCGCGGATCGGTTTCGAGGATCGCGTAGCTGAGGGAGTCCCGCCACGTACCGTCGACCAGCATGTGGTCCCTGATACGTCCCTCGTAGCTCATTCCAGCCTTCTCCAGCACACGCTGGGAGGCAATGTTGTCCGGGTGCGCGGTCGCCTCGATTCGATGCAGGCCGAGGCACCCGAACCCGAAATCGAGCAGCAGACCGGCGATCTCGGTACCCAGCCCCTTGGACCACCAGTCCGGGTTCACGACATAGCCGATGTCACCCCGCCGATGACGTGCATCCTGTACGGAGATCCGCCCCTCTCCAACGAGCCTGCCTCCCTCGCCAACCGGGGCGGAGGTGACGGCGGCAAGACCGTACGCTGATCGCCCGTCCGCCTTGGCCGACGCCACCAACGCCGACAGGCGCTCCTTCGTCTCCTCAATGTCGGAGTGCGTGTCCCAGGGGACATACGCCGACACTTCGGGGTTCGAGACGTAGCTGAACACCGCCGACGCGTCGTCCAAGCGCCACTCGCGAAGCTCGATGCGCGGTCCGACAAGGGTCACCGGGAACATGACCTCGACGCTACTACGGCACTGAAATGAGCAAGCTCGCCTCGGCTGCCAAGAAGATGGCAGTTGGCCGAACACGGACGGGAGTCGCGAATCACCCGGCATGGGTCCATCTGGTGCCGAACATGCGAGGCGTGCATCGAGGAGACCAGCAGTGAATGGAACTCGTCGCTGTTCCACCTCTCCCAGCAGATAGGCTTCGCGCCGGCTGGAGGGAGCGTGGAAGCGACGATGGGCCTGTTCACCGGTACCGCCTCGTACTATCGCCAGTACCGCGCACCCATACCCGAATCTGTAGTCGCCGTTCTGGACGCAGCTGCAGGCCAGGCACGGCCACGACGGTTGTTGGACCTGGGAACCGGCACAGGTCTTGTTCTGCAAGCCCTGCTCGGCCGCGTAGACGACATTATCGGGGTGGATGCCGACGCCGACATGCTCGCCGAGGCTGAGAAAGCACTACGCCCAGCGCTAGATGCAGATACACGGCTTCAGTTAGTCCATGCACGGGCCGAAGAGTTCACTGCACCACCTGGCTGGCAGGCAGAGCTCGTCACGATCTGCAGAGCATTCCACTGGCTTGACCAACAGACGGTACTCGCGCGACTGGACGCCCAGGTCGCCCCGCAAGGCGCAGTGGCGATCTTCGCCGACAGTAGCCCCTGGTCCTCACCGGCGCCATGGAAGGCCGCCGTACGGGCCGTGGTCCAGGACTTCCTCGGTGAACAGCGTCGGGCCGGCAGCGGGGTATGGCACCTTCACGATCAACCCTTCAGCGACATCCTCCGAGAGTCGGTGTTCAGCGACGTCGAAGAGGTCACCGTCCCGGTTCGACGCACCCGCAACACCGAGAGCATCATCGGCTACCTGCACTCAACCTCGTTCGCCGCGCCACACCTTTTCGGTGAACGGCTGGACGACTTCGACAACGCCATCCGACACCGCCTCGCAGACCTGGCCGACACGGACACATTCGTCGACGACAACCAGTTCCGGATCGTGATCGGTCGTCGTCCCCCGCACACGCCCGGTCAATCAGCTTGATCGAGCCTGGGGGCGGCGTACCACTGGGCGCGGACGTCAACCGGGGCCGTCGGTTCGCGGGTCCGGAAGCACCGAAACCGGCGGCTCGTGCCGGAACCGATCGCGGTGACTTCTGCGGGGCCGCGGCCCATGAAGATAAGGTCTCGCCGTGGCATACGAAGGTTCCTACCTGTGGCGGCTGCGACAGAAGATTGGCTCTGAGCTGGTTATCGTGCCGGCCGCCCAGATTCTGGTCATTGACTCCGAGGACAGGCTGCTCCTGATCCGGCGCAGCGACACAGGGCGCTGGGGACTGCCCGCCGGCAGCGCCGAACCACATTCGACCTTTGCGCTTACCGCGGTCCGTGAGCTCGAGGAGGAGACCGGGCTGCGCGCCGAGGTGACCGACCTCGAACCCTTCGCTTGCGTCTCGAATCCCGAACGGCACGCGGTGACGTACCCCAACGGTGACAAGGTGCATGCCTTCGCGCTGTGCTTCGCGGTCAGAACGTGGACCGGCTCTCTTCGTCCGCTCGACGGGGAGGCCCTCGAGCTCCGCTTCTTCACCGACTTGCCCGACCAGCGCCACGACCAGGAGGTGGACGAGACGCTGAGACTCTGGCATGCATACCGTCGCACCGGACGGTTCCAGGTCGCCTAGGAGCAGGTAGGCAGAGGTCGCTACAGGCCGTTCCGGGCCGCGCGGCGTGGGCGATTCACGCGGCCGCCACGATTGCTGACCTGAACGTCGGTAAATGGTGGGCGAACCTGCCACCCGATCCGGGTCCTAGGAGCCGCTACGCAAGGCCGTGGGCACGGAAGACAGCCAGGCATTCGCACAGGCCACCGACGCCACGGTCGACCAGGTTCTGGTCGGCGAATTCGTCGGCTTTCAGCAGCCCCAGCAACGCGTATGTGTCGACCGCGTAGGCGGCCACGAGAACCAGATCGAGGGGCGTATCCCCCGCGTAGGCCGCCAGCAGGGGTGAGGTGAGGCTGCCGTACGCGGACATCCGGCCGAGGTCGGCGGCGGGGTCGCCGGTCGTGCAGTTCGAGAGGTCGAGGACCGCCACGAGCTCTCCGCCACGGAAGCAGAGGTTCTCGACGCGCATATCCATGTGGGTCAGGCGGGGCTCGACGGTCGCCTCACGGTCCCGCAGGATCTCGAGCGAGGCGCCGATGATGGTCTCGGAGTCTGTGACGCCGACCCGGTCCGCTAGCGCCCGGACACGAGCCTCGACCCGAGCTGCCATGGCGCACGGAGTGGTCTCCGTCCCGATGATCGCCTTCATCTGCGGTGTTGCCCTGACCTCGTGGATGCGTCGTAGCACTTCAACCAGCGCCCGGCTGCTGGCGGCGGTCAGTTCCGTTGCGTCGTCATGCTCGACCCGCTCGAATAGCATCCACGAGTGCCCACCGGGACCTTCGGCGCGGCCCCATCCGAGAAGGGGCGCCACCGGCACCTCGTTGCGGCGCAGCAGGTCATGCACGTACGCCTCACGCTCGACGATCTCGCCGAAATTGACCGGCCGTCGTAGGCCGAGACGGCCACCTCGCGCAGCGGCACCCTCAGCACCTGCTCGCTTGCCGCGGAACTGAGCAGACGCGGAACACGAAGAAGTCCGCGCCGCGGCGCCAGGGGACGACCTTCACGTTGGCCGGCAGCTGGTCGGCCAGATCCGTTGTCAATGTGGCCGCGAGCGCCGACTCGTCGGGGACTTCCAGACTGCGCAGCATCGTCTGTCCACTCCGTGTCTACCCACTTGTCGGTCGTCAGTGAACCAAGCCGGTCTGCGCGTGCCAGCCCCGGCCGTTCCCTCACGGCCCTAGCTCTCCCGGGCAGTGGTTGGCCGCCCGTCAGCCTGGTGATCCCGGGGGCGTAAGCCGCTGGCGCGCGATGCATACTCGCCGAGATGAGCGATGCCGAAATACGCAGAACGACCGCGCGGGATGTCCAGGCTATGGCGATGCTGCGTAGGGCTGATGCCGTCGAGCGCAGATCAGTTGCACCAGACGCCGATCCCGGTTTCGAGGCGAGGTTCGCCGAGTGGGCAGCCGTGACGGATGGAAGAAGCGTCGCATGGCTTGCCGAGTCGGACGACGAGCCGGTTGGGATGCTGCACATGTTCGTCCAACCGCGGATGCCCATGCCGGACCGTGACACCGCCGGATGGGCCTAGATCGGCGTCCTGTTCGTCATGTCGGACTACCGCCATGTCGGCCTCGGCACCCGTCTTTTGGGCGCGGCCTTCGACTACGCCAGGGAGCAGGGGCTGTCACGGATCCTGTTGCATCCGACCGAACGCGCTATGCCTCTGTACCGCCGGACAGGCTTTGCACGCGCCGATCAGTACTTTGCCTGGAGCGCGAGCGCAGACTCCCAGTCGCATCAGCTGCATTGAATCCCCGGGGGGGCCTGGGGTCCAGTCGACGGTGCGCTGGTAGGTGGCTTTGTAGGCAGGCAGCAGTGACCCCGCCCAGACGAGGGTCGACTGCTGTCGTGGCGTTCCACACGGTGACCACTGCGGGGAGTGATCCTCAAGCCGTCCGCTGAGGGATCGGTCAGTGAGACTGGCCAGCTGCTAGCCACCGGTGCAGCGCATCGGTGTCTGGGAAGATCTGGTCGAAGATGCAGTACAGGGTCTCGGTCTTTGCCAGGTCGCCGACGGCGAAGCATGGCTTGCCCAAGCCGAACGCGATCCCGGCTTCGATGTGCCCGGCAGCCCCAGCTGGTAAGACCAGCAGGAATCTGCTGGCCTCACGCTCTCTGGCGACGTCGGTTTCGAAGATTTGCCGGACTAGCGGATCGTCTTGAGGCAGGGCCTCGGACTGGCGCATGAACTCCGCAGGGTCGTCGTCTGGCCCGAACGTGATCTTCTCGTCAGAGTAGGTGTTCTCAATGAAGCAGTACGCGCTGTAACCGTTGGCTCGCACGGTCGCCAAGACCTCGTGGACACGGTTCCTGTTCCGCCACCGTCCAGCGACGAAGAAGTCGTAGGTCGTCACCGCTCGAGGCTAGCCTCGATCTTTCGTGGGCTGTGGGTGAGTTCGGCGCGTAAATGTACGGAAGTGCCTGTCCGGCTTGGAAGAATTCGGCTTGTCGAAGGTCGAAGTCGTCCGAGCGGAAAGGCACTCCGTAGGTGAAGCGTAGGTGAAGCGTAGCTGGTTCCCAGGTCTTGTTGTAGGT
>NZ_JBEEAB010000045.1:0-18549 GCF_040120725.1 Actinopolymorpha sp. B9G3
GGTATATCGGCGACTTCAAGCACCGCTCGATCTACCAGGAGTTCCTTCCATTACCAGCGAAGACACGGCCACCAAGATCAACAGAGACGAAGCTCACACCAGAGAACCAGGTTCAGGAACAGGCTCTAAGTCCCCCGTCGGCGGGTGGTCGACCACCTCGCCTGGGACAGTCAGGAATTTCGTGGGTGAGCCGGTGATCCGGAATGCTGGGGCGTTCCTCCGGCAGGAGAGGATCATCAGTGTCTGAAGCGGAGAAGGCGACCGTAGATGCGGCAGGGATCCAGGAGTCGGCGGTTCGCGGGTTGGATGTGCAGATCGCGCAGGAGCCGGTGTACGTCCGTGGGATGGCAGAGGAGTTCAGATGCTGATCCTCTTCACCGAGCCCGAGTCGGCGGGAAGGAAGCTGTCGTGGCTCGCTGGCTCACCATCCCAGCGGATGCGAATTCCAGCGACTTTCCCCCAGCAATGTAGGCGGACTCTCAATCTCGGTGATCGTGCCCTGGTAGCTACGGCCGCGTAGTCCTCTCAGCAACGCTCTCAGCGACACACACGGTCCGCCGACGAGCGCGTGCCGCCGGCGTTCGGACAGCTCGCGCCACCACGTCCGCCACCGCACGGCGTCTCCTCAGGAGCTGACCTCGACGTAGACCTTGATGGCGCCGGGCGCACTGAGCTGGTCGAGCGCGTCGCTGAAGTGGTCGAGCCCGCGGACCGCGTGGGTGAGGAGGCGGGAGAGCCAGCCCGGATGCTGGAGCTCGGCCACGGCGAGATCACGGACGCCCGCGTCGAAGTGCTCCCGATTGGCGTTCACCGTGCCGAACATCGCTTTGTTGCCCAGGACAAAATCCAGGTTGATCGCGTCGGAGGGAATCTCGGTCCGCCGGGTGCCGCCGGTGACGCTGGACAGGACGAGCACACCGTTCTTGGCGAGCAGGTGGGACATCGCGTCGAAGACGATCGGTGAGTAGCCAGTGGCCTCGAAGACGAGATCGAAGCCGTGTTCGCCGGCCACGTCCGCCAACGGCGTCGCTCTGGTGCTGGCGTAGCGCGCACCGAACGCCTCCACCAGGTCGGAGTTGAGGTACGGCGCCTCGCGCTGTCCGAGCGTGGTGACCTGCAGGCCGCGGTTCCGCAGGATCATCGTGGCGAGTAGGCCGATCGTGCCGGCGCCCAGGACGGCTGCCCGGCGGGGTCGCCACACCTTGAGGCGGCGTTGGATCTCGTCCGCCTGGAGCACGCCCTTCTCGACGATACTGGTCGGCTCCAGCAGCACCGCGACGTGCGAGAGGTGCTCCGGGATCTGGATGAGGTACCGCGGCTCCTCGACGTAGTACTCCGTGAGGAACCCGTGGACGCGACTGATGCCGTGCTCGAAGTAGGCGTCGTCGGTCGTCATGTCGGGCATGTCCAGCATGTCGTACTGACTCGAACCCGCCCGGCGGACGCGAGCGACTACGTGGTCGCCAGGGGCCAGCTCGGTGACGGCGGGGCCCACCTGCTCGACCACGCCGAGGCTCTCGTGCCCCGTGATCAGGACGTCGTCGCCTGGTGGTGCCGCACCATACACGCCGGCGTTGATCTCCTTGTCCGTCCCGTCCAAGCCGACCTGGAGAACCCGGACCATGACGCCACGTCCGCCGGGAACGTCGTCGACCGACGGCTTCCGGACCTCGGTCAGATGCGCACTACCCGCCTGCCTGGGCACGACCGCAATTGCCTTCATGATCACCCTCCGGTCGTCTGCCCTTTCACTGCACCTGTCCGACCACCACCTCACCAGGGTCTTGAGACACCCACCGGGCGAGGACAAAGGCGACGATCCTCCCGCGACTGCGACGAGGTCGCGGGGCATCACGCAGGCGTGAGCGAGCAGTTCGATGCGGTCGTCGTCGGCCTGGGGCCGGTCGGGAGGCGGTGGCCAGGAGGAGGCCGAGGGCCGGCGCGACGTCCATTGGCTCGACCAGGTGCCGGTGTGGACCAACCGCGAGGCCACCAGCCTCAAGGAGACCCCGAACGCGTCGTCATCATCGGCCGCAGCGCAGTCGGCGTGGAGCTCAGCACGTACCGCGACGACATGGCGGCCATCGCGTTCTTCGCCTCCAGAGGCGCCGGGCACGTCAATCCGACCCTCGGTGTGAGGCGACCACATCACCTCGGACCCCCATTGTCCCGCGGCCGCAGACATGGTCTGGTGCTACGACAGACCGCACGCCATTCAGTACAAACAGCAATGTCTCCTACGGGGTGGCTCCATTGCCACCAAGGGCAACACAAGCTGACCAATCCATGTTATTCAGGCTTCACGGGAAGGATCAGAATTCCTGCGGTCGCCATCGAGAGCCAGGCCGGGCACCGCTCTCGGCAGGAGTCCCTACCGCGAGGGTCGTCGTCCGACGCACCATGAAGTGGTAGAGGAAGGTTGCCACGATGGCTGACACATCCACGTACCAAGGCTCGGCCGCCCGCTACCTCCCCGTCGCCGATCATGGGCTGGTCGGTGATCTTCGCACTGTGGCCCTGGTGGGTACAAACGGCACGATCGACTGGTACTGCTGTCCGTCGTTCGACGCGCCAAGTGTTTTCGCCGCGATCCTCGACGCGGACCGGGGTGGGGCGTTCGAGCTGTGCGCGATCGCGCCGGCCAGGACGAAGCAGTTCTACTTCCCCGATACGAACGTGTTGATCACCCGGTTCTTCACCGAGGAAGGGGTGGGCGAGATCCAGGACTTCATGCCGGTCAGCGAATCCAGCGAGGCCGACCGGCATCGGCTGATCCGGCGGGTGGTGTGCGTACGCGGAACGATCCCGTTCCGGGCCCGGGTCGCTCCCCGGTTCGGGTACGCCGCCCAGCAGCACACCGTACGGATGCTCGACCACGTGGCGCTCTTCGAGTCCGAGGCGCTCTCGCTCGCGCTGACCGCCACGGTGCCGTTGGAGTGCGACGGCCGGGACGTACGGGCGGAGTTCAGGCTCACTCAGGGCGAGTCCGAGGTGTTCGCCCTGGACCAGGTCAGCGGCGAGGTGCCACCGCGCGGCTGCCCACACGCCGAGGCCGAACGGGAGTTCACCGCCACGGTGGCGTTCTGGCGGCGCTGGCTCTCAGCCTCGCGGTACCGCGGCCGCTGGCGGGAGATGGTGCACCGCTCCGCACTGACGTTGAAACTGCTCACCTATGCACCCACTGGTGCCATCGTCGCCGCGCCGACCACGAGCCTGCCTGAGCACATCGGCGGAGAGCGAAACTGGGACTACCGCTACCTCTGGGTCCGTGATGCGGCGTTCTGCGTCTACGCCCTGCTCAGGCTCGGCTTCACCGAGGAGGCCGCGGAATTCATGAGCTTCCTGACCGAGCGGATCGACCTGCGCGCCGACCGGCCGTCCGGACCTCTGCAGATCATGTACGGCATCGACGGGCGTACCGACCTGCCCGAACGGAGACTGCCCGACCTGGAGGGCTACCAGGGTTCGGCGCCGGTGCGAGTCGGCAACGCCGCGGCGGACCAGCTCCAGCTAGACATCTACGGCGCGCTCATCGACTCCGTCTACCTCTACAACAAGTGGGGCGAGCCCATCTCCAGCGACCTCTGGAACACGGTGTCCGACCTGGTCGAATGGGTCTGCGAGCACTGGAACCAGCCCGACGAGGGCGTCTGGGAGACCCGTGGCGGCAGGAAGAACTTCCTGTACTCCCGGCTCATGTGCTGGGTGGCGATCGAACGCGCCATCCGCATCGCCCGGGCCCGGGGACTGCCGGCCGACGTGTCCCACTGGGGCATGGTCCGAGACACGATCTACCAGGAGATCATGCGCCATGGTTGGTCCGACACGCGGCAGGCGTTCGTCCAACATGAGGGCGACGACGTCCTGGACGCCGCTGTCCTGATGATGCCGCTGGCGAAGTTCATCTCCCCTACCGACCCCAAGTGGCTGTCGACCCTCGACGCGCTGACCGAGGGCCTGGTGTCGGACTCGCTCGTCTACCGCTACGACCCGCGAGCGAGTCCGGACGGCCTCCGGGGTGTGGAGGGCACGTTCTCCATCTGCTCGTTCTGGTACGTCGAGGCGCTCACCCGCGCCGGACGCGTGGAGGACGCCCGGCTCGCCTTCGAGAAGATGCTGACGTACGCCAACCACCTTGGTTTGTACGCAGAGCAGATCAGTCATACCGGAGAACAACAGGGCAACTTCCCGCAGGCGTTCACCCACCTGGCACTGATCAGCGCCGCGTTCAACCTCGACCGCGCACTGGGCTGACCAGCTGCAAAACCGCCGGCTCCGCGTCCGAGGTCGCATGGTCACCAGGGCTCGGCGAGTCACCCCTACCGCAGGGTGAGGTCAGGCATCTGGGGGCATGACCGGTACCTTTGCCGATCCATGATCACCGCCTACCTCAACGAATCCGCCCGCTCCCGCCTTGACGGGCGCGTTCATGCGTTGGCGGCCGTGATCGTCGACCCGCAGTCACTGTCTGACAGGACTCCTTGCGAATCTGCCCGGCCGCAGGCTCGGGGAGACGATCTTGGAGTCAAGGGGGCGGACGTTGGACCAGCAGGATCGATCCGTGCTGACGTCAATGCGGAAAGCCGGCACGGCACGCCCGGTGATGAAAGTGAGCTGGGAGCAGCCGAGCGACCACCTGGTGCTCTGGGCGGCGGACTGGGGTCGCCGGAGCCATCACGTGGTGGTTGGACGGTAACGAGCAGTTCTTCCGAGCACCGAAGCGCCGAAGCACAGTAATCGCGACCATCGGCATTCCGGTATCGGAATGCGCGGTTCACCCGCAGACCCCGCGCCCCGACTGCCCGAGGTGGCATGAATCAACCAACCCACCGACCAGCCACAACCAACCCTACCGAGCCGTTCACCTGGACCGCCGCAGCCGACGAGGTCCTCGCCAAAGTTCAACTCGTCCAGACCGACATCAAGAAGCTCGTGGACAACAACGCCAAGTAAACTCATCAGAGTCACGCAACACTAGCTGGCTATATATTGGCGACGAGCTTGATCTCACCAGTTGCTCAGGGAACGCCAGCCTGGCTGTGCCGACCTACAGCCCGACAATCGCGTCTCCGAGTCCTCACGGACGGACGCTGATGATCGTTTTCCCCTTTCGGCGCTCGGTCGGATTGAGGGCCGCAAAGGCGTCGTCGAGGGTCGCGACGTTGCCGATGTTCGTCCGCAGTCGTCGGTCCCGCACCCGCTGGACGATCTCGCCCAGTTGGCCACGATCGGACTCGACAACGAAGTCGACCGCCAGGCCGTCGGCGGGCCGCGCCCCCGGCGGCCCGACGACACTCACCAGCGTTCCTGCGGCGCGAATCAGGCCTGCGGACCGCCTCCCGATGTCTCCGCCGATGACATCGAAAACCAGATCGACACCGCCGACGTCTTCCAGAGCGTCGTTGTCGAGGTCGACGAACTCCTGCGCGCCGAAGTCGAGTGCCTTCTGACGGTCGGCACCGCGCCCCGTACCGATGACATACGCGCCAGCCTCGCGCGCGAGTTGCGTCACCATCGTCCCGACTGCGCCGGCCGCGCCGTGCGCGAGGACGCTCTGCCCCGCCCGAAGGCGGCCGTGGTCGAACAGCCCTTGCCACGCGGTCAGGCCCGAGATTGGCAGGCTCGCGCCCACCGTGAAGTCGACGTCGCCTGGCAGGGGCGCGAGGTTGCGTGCCTCGACGGCCACGTACTCCGCCAGGGTGCCGTCGCGATGCCAGTCCGTGAGGCCGAACACCCGCTGTCCCACAGACAGACCGGTCGTGCCGTACCCGAGAGCGGTGACCACTCCGGCCATCTCGTGCCCAGGGATCGACGGTGTTCGGTCACGGTCCATGCGATCGGTCCAGGTCGAGGGCCACTCCAGCTCAGTCGGGACGAATCCCGACGCATGTATCTGAACGATGACGTCGTTTATCGCTGCCGGCGGCTCGGGCCGCTCCACAAGCGTCATCCCGGCCGTTCCCGCAGCCTGGTCCGTCACCACGATCGCCTTCATGGGAATTGTCTCCTCAGGCATTGTCTCTTTGATGGAAATGTTGCATCGATGGGCGCGAGTCGCTCACGGACGAATGCGGATGATGGTCTGCCCGCTGATCCGCTCGGTCGGATTGAAGGCGGCGACGGCGTCGTCGAGGGTTGCGACGTTGCCGATGTTCGTCCGCAATCGCCGGTCCCGCACCCGGTGGACAATCTCACCCAGTTGGGCACGATCGGACGCAACTACAAAGTCGATCGCCAAGCCGTCCGCGGGCCGCGCCTCGGGCTGCCCGGCGATGGTCACCAGTGTTCCTCCAGCTCGGATCACGCCTGCGGACCGCTCCTGGATGTCGCCGCCAATGACGTCGAACAACAGATCGACGCCGCCGACGTCTTCCAGCGTGTCGTTCTCAAGGTCGACGAACTCCATCGCGCCGAAATCGAGCGCCTTCTGACGGTCGGCCGCGCGTCCGGTGCCGATGACGTAGGCACCAAACTCACGTGCCAGTTGCGTCACCATCGAACCAACTGAGCCAGCCGCACCGTGCACGAGGACGCTCTGCCCCGCCTGAAGACGGCCGTGCTCGAACAGCCCTTGCCACGCAGTCAGACCTGGCATCGGCAGGCTCGCGCCCACCGTGAAGTCAACGTCGGCCGGCAGCGGCGCGAGGTTGCGTGCCTCGATCGCCACATACTCCGCCAGCCCGCCGCCGCGATACGAGTCCGTGAGGCCGAACACCCGCTGTCCCACCGACAGCCCTCTCGTGCCATAGCCGAGAGCGGTGACCACTCCGGCCAGCTCTTGCCCGGGAGTCGACGGTGTTCGGTCACGGCCAAGGCGATCAGTCCACGTCGACGGCCACGTCAGCTCACCCGAGGTGAACCCCGACGCATGAACCTGAACGACGACGTCGTTTGTCGCCGGTTCCGGCTCGGGCCGATCTACCAGTGTCATCCCGGCCGTTCCCGCTGCCTCATCTGTCACAACGATCGCCTTCATCCGGCACCCCCCCCGTATCTAGTTCCTGGCTTGCACGACACTTTCGTTCCGCCAGTATTAGCGGTGTCGGAGCGCGGCGTCTTACCCCGCAGATCGACCACATTGAGGCGCGCTACAGCGCCACTCTCTGCCCATCGACCGTACACCGCTGATGGCGCATTCGACGCATGCGAGAGCCCCCGTAACGAGGGGTCCTTGACCGTTGCCCCCCGTTCCCCGATAGATGCCGCCCTGCACACCACAGACCTCCGTTCAGGGGTGCGGCGCAGCCGTATCACGCAGCAATGCCCCGTAGTTAAGGCGACCGCGGGAAGGTCAATACATGGTTGATCACCCTTGGTCGAAGGTTGCGCGACGATGGAATGTACACGGAGCTCCGATAGATCATGGGATTGTCAAGATTACCTTGCTTCACAGGAGCTCCGTCGCATGTCCGAGTCTCCCACCGTCCATGTCTCGCGGTTCATCACGGTCGTCGCGGACGTCTTCGCGCCGGGCCATCTGGGCGAGTTGACTTCGTACCTGCCGTTCGAAGCGGTCGATGACGTCCTGGAGCAGACCAAAACTGTGCAGCACAGACTGCGTTCGCCGAGGGGCTACTTCCCGATCTGTCTCAAATTCCGTGAAGAGGTCAGCACCTAGAGATGTGCGTTGGGCGACTTCGACAACTTCTTGTAATTACCAAGTCTTGACGTGTCGGTGGATGTTCTGCAGGAGAAGGCCTTCTCTTCTCCTGCAGGTTCGGTTTCGACCGAGAAATCCGGCTCCACAAGAATCGCGGTTTTGAGTGGACCTTTCGTTGTCGCTGCTGCTGTTACCACATCCGAGGAATGTCATCGCTACTGATGTCCCGCTCACATCCGTGGTGGTGGTGTCTGCGCGGACCCGCAGCACCCTCTTTGTCAGGCTGAGGAGAGACACCGGGAGTCAGTCCTCGGCTACCTGATCGAGGGCGGTATCGGAGATCCTTGTGCACGTGTCCACCCCATCTGATGACCGGTCCGTTCCTTCGACCTCGGGGCCGACCCGGGGCCACGCCCCTACCGGCGGGTGTTCAGCCGGGAGTACAAGTTGGCGATCGTCGCAGAATACGAGAGCGCTCCTAACGGTCAGAAGGGCGCGATCCTGCGCCGGGAGGGCCTGTCTTCGTCCCTCGCGACGCTCGCTTCTAGAGTGCCTCGTCAGGAAACGTTGGCGCTGTAATGGTGTCGGCTTGTGCTGGGGGTGGCTGGTGCTGGGAGGCTGTGGCTGGGGGTAAGTCATGGCACGGGCGCCTGAGGTGTGTTGTCCGGGACTTGGAGCCGGCCGAGGCTCAGCAGCTGGTGCAGATCACGCGGCGGGTCGTAACGCGCCGGCGAGGTGTTCTGGGAACCGGGTGGGAGACGGTCATCCAGTGTCAGGACGGCGACACCGCGACGGTTCGGCAATCGGTCCGATATCGCAGCTATTACATGCTTCGTCCTCAGCCCTCACCCTGGCACCGGGATGGGGCGATCGGCAACCAGCTGAGGCATACGTCTCCGTACGGAGGGTTTGCCGGGAAGCCGCCTGGGAAAGGGCACCGTGACGCTTCAGGGCGTACGGCGGTCGAATTGTGATCACGGGTCCGGCTCATCCCAACTACATGCGCGCAAGAGATGCAGGAACACCCCATGAAGATCGTGTTGTTCGGTGCCACAGGCATGGTAGGCAGCGCTATCGCGGCCGAGGCCGTGCGCCGTGGCCACGAGGTCGTGGCTGTCTCCCGCTCCGGACGCGCCCCCGTGGACAGCCCACTCCTGACCGCAGTGGCGGCCGAGGCCGGGTCGGCCGAAAGAGTTGCCGAACTGGTCAAGGGCGCCGACGTGGTGGCCTCGGCGCTGGTGCCGCCGCGTGATGGCTCCGATCCGCGCGCCCCGTTCGTCGCCCTGTACCACGCTTTGCTCGTCGGTGTGCGCGCCAGCGGTGTGCGCCGTGTCGTCATCGTTGGCGGTGCTGGCTCACTCCGAGTGGCGCCGGACACGGTTCTGTTGGACACGCCCGGTTTCCCGGCCGCAGTCAAGCCTGAGGCCCAGGCACACGCCGATCTGCTCGCCGGACTGCGCAAGGTCGACGACCTCGACTGGACCTACATCTGCCCGGCCGCGAGCATCGCCCCCGGCGAACGCACCGGAAACTTCCGCGTCGGCGGTGACGCCCTGCTGACCGACGGCGAAGGCAACAGCCACATCAGTACCGAGGACTACGCCGTCGCGTTCATCGGCGAGATCGAGAGGGCTGAGCATCCGAGGTCCCGTATCAGCGTCGCCTACTGACCGGAGCCGATCGAGAGGCACAGCCCGCCCGTGCGGCTTCTCCAACGCCAGCATCACCGGCTGCGACGACGCATGCGCGATCACACTCGCCATCCGTGACCTCCCCCGTGAGATCGCCCGCACCGTCAATCCGCGGGCCCTGCACCTCTTCATGGCCGTGCCTGCGGGGGCTACCTCGTAAACGGTGATTCGGCGATCTCCTGACATAGGAGCCAAGCATGCATGTGGCCGTTTGCCGGCGCATCCGGGAACATCGGGTCCCTCGCCGTTGCCGCCCTGCACCGCCACGGGCACGACCCTGTTCCGATTAGCCGGTCGCACGGCGTTGACTTATTGACCGGTCGAGGGCTGGACGAGGCTTTAGTCGGCGTCGATGTTGCTGTCGATGCGATCAGCTCGCCGCCCGCTTACGTGAGGCCGCAACGACATACTTTTGCCCCCGCCGCGCAAATCTACTGGAAGCCGATCAGCAAACGGATTTCGGCATCACATGTTGCTCTCGATCGTCCAAGTACATCACATCCAGCGAACTCCCGACTATTCCGGCAAGCGGGAGCAGGAGCGCCTGGCACCTGCCGGACAGGTGCCGTGGACCATCGTGACCGACTCGACCCCATCCTGCGCACCCGCAACGGCCCAGAGAACCTCTTGTGCAGGCGTGCATTGAACAGCAGCAGGGCTGGACCAGAGGAGCTAGTCTTCTTGTATGCCTCTTGTTTCAAACCTGGTAGAGAAGGATCTGTTGGAGGTCGTGCCGCCGTTTGTCGTGCAGGGTTCCTCCGCGATGGTCCGACTCCTTGAGCTACCTCCGGGAGATCCAGGTATCGCTCCTCACCGTCACTCCGGTCCCGTTTTCGGCTACATGCTCGAAGGGGAGATGTTGTTCGAGCTCGAGGGTGAGGCGCCTTATCCGGTCAAGGCCGGAGAAGCTTTCTGGGAACCGGGCGGCGCTGTCATCCACTACACGATCTCGAACCTGCTTGCAGATAGGACGAGCCGGCTCGTCGTAGTGATGCTGTGCGCTCCTGGAGTCGAGATGATCACATTCGTCGATGACGAAGAGCTTGCGGCCAAGGCGAGCAAGCGGATTCCCGCGCCGACGCGGTAGCCGTCGGATCCTCCGGTCCACATGATCGACGATCCGCCGTCGCCGCACCACTGCGATTGCGGTGTGACGTCACCGTGGGGCTATACCGGACATGCGGATGGGGGTAGACCCCTCGGCGGCCTCGACGAATCACAAGCGCCGCGTCAGCGAGGTGGGTAAGGCAAGGTTCGCAGCCGGGCAGGCTCTTCTCCATCTCCCAGCCCTTTGTGTCGATGTCGGTCGGGCGACTATTCCAACGTCTGGGGCTTTGTGCGCACCTGTCCCCGCCGGTGAAACGGAGCGGCACTTCACCGTTCATTTGAAGCATTGACAGCCGGTCCGAACCGATCGCAGTGGAAGCGCGCTATGGGCCCGGGCCGCGGGCTGTGCTCCCCGACCCAGGAGTCTTCGACGTACGCCGGCGCATCGGCAGTGTCGTCCACGAACGTGGCCCGAAACTGCCGGCCGTCCTCGCCGGTCTGACGGGTACGCCTGGAGGGGTCGGCCAGCGACGACGTGGTGACGAGTGAGACCGCCCCTCCCCAGACCACCTCGCCGAGGCTCGCGGCTTGACACAAGATGACTGGCAGCCGAGGTAGCGGGTTATCGGTGCCGCCCACGGACCCGTCTACCTCGACGAGCTTGGCCGACCGAGCCCAGATCCTGCGGCGTGAGGGAAACCGCGACTCTGACGACGCCGAGACCTAACTGCGCAAGAGTGTTTAGGTCGGACCGCCTGTGGGGATCAGGTTTGATGCCTCTCACGCGGTTCCGGCCCAACCGAAGAGAGCCCCGGCCCCCGCGTGTCTGACGGCGCGAGGGCCGGGCCTTGTTTGTAGAAGCGGGCACTACCAGCCGGGTGCTGTGGTCCTGAGTCCGCACCCCCAGGACCCGCCCGCCCTCCTGCGGCCCCGCGGTGGCTCGACGCCGGTGTGGGGCCGCTGTTGGGAGGCGACCCGGGCGCTGACCTACAACGGCCGCAATGACACCGATACCGATGGTGCCAACGCACCTCAGGACCACCGGCTCGACATGAGTGAAGCTTCACACGGCGTTCCGGCGAGAGTGCGCACGGAGTCCGCGGTACGCAAGGGCACCCTTTGCGTACGCGGCGGCGGCGGCGAGCTCGCGGCCGATGCCGATGGCGGCGGTGAGTTCGGGTGCGATCTGGTTCACCAGCCCGGTGATCTGGGTGTGGCGCAGCTGGTCGCGTAGTTCGGCGGCGGCTTCGACGATGCCGTTGTGCAACGCCTGGAGCCCGGCGCGGCGGGACTTGACCGCTGACCCGCGGGTGGCGCGTAGTACCCGGAGGGCTTCGACCATGCCGGCCATCGACGTCGGCGTGTGGGTGCGTTGCCCGGTCAACGCGGCGCGAGCGGCGGTAGCCCGGGAGCACCCGGCGAGGCACTCCATAGCCGGACTGTGGAGCGGAGGAAGCACTCGCATGCTCGTTGCCCTGAACGTCACCTCAGCATGCCGACCCGCTATCAGAGCCATGGCTGCGGCCTCGAATGCCGCGGCGGCGTCACAGGGGTACGCGCAGGAACACAGAGCCGCGCAGGTCGAGCCACGCGCTTCCGGGGCCGCGGACCAGCCGCAGCACCACCCCGTCGCATCCCGGGCAGCGGCCAACCAGGCCGGGCGCATGCGTGTACACGTGCAGGGTCGCCACCGGGCCGGTTCGGCCGCAGCCGGCGCAGCGGCTGGTGGCCCCGGTGACATCCACCGCAAAGACCTCCTGGAGCGGGCCGGCGAGCGCGTTGCCATCCACGTACTGATCGGTCATCTCAACCTCACTGTGTCTCCCGGTTCGCTGGGGGCGTCTGCCGGTTAGCTCGGGCCGAAGCGTTCGGTCCTGACCCGCCGCGGGTCGTGGCCGAGCGCGACGAGGATGTCGGCGACCGTCTCGACGAAGCCGGTCGACCCACAGACAAAGCACGCCGGTGCGAAGTCCGCCGGCCAGCCGGCGGTGTTGACGTCGGCGACGCCGATCCGGCGCGGCGGCACCGGCCAGCTGTCAGGGGCGGCGCGCGTGTAGGCGTACGTCACGTCGAGGCCGCCGTCGTCGCGGGCGAGGCGACGCAGCTCGTCGGCGTAGTAGACGTCGGCCGGCGTCCGCACAGAGTAGAGCAGGCGGAAGGGGGTGCGGCTGCCCGCCGCCCGCCGGGCCCGGACCATCGCCATCAGCGGCACGATGCCGGAGCCGCCGCCGACCAGCAGCACCGGGTCGGTGGCATCCGGGCGCCACACGAACCAGCCGCCGACCGGTCCGCGCACCTCCACAGGGTCGCCGATCGTGAAGACGTCAACGAGGTACGGCGACACCTCGCCGCCGGGCACGCTCTGGACGGTCAGCTCGACCCGGCCGCCGTCGGCGGGCGCGGCGATCGAGTAGCTGCGCTGGGCCGAGTAGCCGTCCTCGGCGGTGAGCCTGACGTCGACGTGTTGTCCCGGCAAGTGTCGGGGCCAGCCGGGCACGTCGAGGACCAGCGTGCGGGCCGTCGCGGTCTCCCGGTGGGCCTCGACCAGCCGACCCACCCGCCAGGTCAGTCGCCCTGATACCGCTGCTCGCGCCACGGGTCACCGTAGTCGTGGTAGCCGGCGCTCTCCCAGAATCCAGGCTCGTCGTCGAGCCGCAGCTGGATGCCGCGGACCCACTTGGCCGACTTCCAGAAGTACAGGTGCGGAAGGAGTAGCCGGGCCGGCCCGCCGTGCTCCGGTGCGAGGTCGTCGCCGTCGTACTTGTAAGCGATCCATGCCTGACCGTCGAGGAGGTCTTCGAGCGGCAGGTTGGTGGTGTAGCCGCCGTAGGAGTGGACGAGCGCGAAGTCGGCGACGGTCTCCACATCGGACAGCAGCACGTCCAGCGACACGCCCTCCCATGTGGTGTCTAGCTTGGACCACTTCGTGACGCAGTGGATGTCGACCGTCGGCTCCTCGCTAGGCAGGTCCATCAGATCGGCCCATGACCAACGGTGCTTCTGCCCAGACTCCGTCGTGACGACGAACTCCCATTGATCCGGCAAGACCCGCGGTGTCGGGCCGGCCGAGAGCACCGGGAAGTCCTCGGTCAGGTACTGGCCGGGCGGTAGCTGCGGCCCGGACGAGCGCGGCCGGCCATGGAAACCGGGAGACTTGATCCCCACCGGAACAGTCTTCCCGGTACGGCTTTCCCAAACACCTCATCGAGATGAGGGACCAGTGACAGACCTGGATCCGGCACCAAGACCTTCGGCAAGCTCGAACGACCTGACCCGCAACCAGGCTCGGCTCGGGTCGGGTCGGGTCGGGTCGTCGCACGCTACGAACGAGCTGTCGTCGACATCGACATCGGCGCCGACCGCTCCCACCCTGACCGGCGGCGCTTGTGCCCTCCCGGAACGAGTGGGACACAAGAAGGACGGGAGAGGTAGGGCGGAAACTGCCAACTGGGCACCTGATCGCACACACGTCCTTACAGGCGAGACCTTCGGCTCTGGCCAGCTCAACTATCCGACAGGCGGCGTCTTGGCCAGTGAGGCCCTTTGCCTGGGCGACTTCGAGACGAGAGCAACTGATACTCCAAGCAGAACGCTCAAATGCTCGAGACTGGACCGAGCCTGCTCCGCGCTCGGCGCCGTCCCTGCCGGACGACGGTAGCTCTCCGGCGGCCGTGTATAGGGGGTGGCCCAGCAGGGTGAGCAGCTTGTTGTGGCTCCGCATGCTTACGCCGATGCGCTCGCTCCATCGAATGAGATCTCGGCCGTGGTTGGGCTTGTTCGGCGCTGCTTGCCCAAACTGCTGGATCGATGGCTGGATCAAGACCACGATCGTGGCGTGAATGACCCATTACGAGCGCCGGAGCAAAGCAAGCGCGGCCGCGGGGAAGATCAGCGTGGACAGCAGACCGGCCCCGACCAGCGCCGCCGCGTTGACCGGCGACAGTAGATCCTGCACCACCCCGATCTCCGCCGCGACGACTATCAGTGGAAGCGAGGTGGCCTGCAACAAGCCCGCCGCGATCGAGGCCCGCGTGCCAACGGCCCGAACGTAGAGTGCGGCCGGTACACCGTGGACGATCAGCAGTGCGAGCAGGAACGCGGGCACTCGCAGTAGCGCCGAGGGGCTGGCGACTAGTCCACGCAGGTCCAGTTGCAACCCGCTGGTGATGAAGAAGACCGGGACCAGGAACCCGTAGCCAATTGCCTCGAGCTTCGCCCGGAATCTCGGGTGGGTGGTGGTGTCATGATCGACGATGCCGACTATGACGCCGGCCACGAACGCGCCGAGAATGGTCTCCAGGCCGAACCTCTGGGCCAGCACCACGAAACCGATCAGCAGCGCCACCGCCGCCCGGACGCGGAGCTCGGCAGTGGTGTCCTGCAAGCGCCGGAGCACGCCGCCGAGCCGCATCGAACGGCCGGCCAGGGACACCGCGACACCGACGGCCGCGACCAGGGCTGCGAACACGACCAGCATGACGATCCGCTCGCCGATGCTTCCGCCCGACGTGGAGAACAGTAGGGACAGCAGCAGCACGCCGCCGAACTCTGCCACCGAGGCCGCGGCGAGCACCCTCAGGCCGGTTGCACCCTCCGCCTCCCCGGCATCGGTGAGCACCGGAACGACCAGGCCCAGCGAGGTCGCCGACAGCGTGACCGCGAGCAGTAGCGGGCTGCGCACCCAGTCCAGTGCGTCGAACAGCAACCCGGCAAGGACACTGAGCACCAACGTCAAGCCATAGCCAGCCAGCACCGCGCGCAACAGATGGCCTCGCATGCGGCGTACGTCGATCTCGAGGCCGGCCAGAAATAGCAGAAACGCCAGCCCAAGTAGGGCAAGAATCTCGAGCGGGCTGTCCACCCTAATCAGCTTCAGCCCGGCAGGGCCCAGCACGACACCCGCCGCGATCGCCACGACAACTGACGGAATACCCGAGCGGGGGAAGAATCCCAGGACGGTCGGCGCGCACAGGGCGATCAGCGAGACAAAGAACAGGTTCGCGAACGACACCTCGGGCACGCCCGCCCCCTCCCTCGGGCTCAGCACCCACCACCCGACGCCTGCCGTCCGCCATACCGCGCCTTAAGCGGCGCCGCCCCAAGGCCCCAGCGCCGGGCGGAGCCTCTACGCGGTTCTCCGCGAGCTCCAAATTGTGCTCGCGCTCCTAGCCGACACCTGCCCTACCTGCCAACAACCCGGTCGCCATCGAAGCACTCACACCGACCTGGCAACGTCTTCCTACACGGCCTCACCGCGGGTGTGGGACTGCGACCTTTTGGGGTTTGGCGTGCTGTAGTGCGATCCGTTGGAAGACCTCGGCCTGCGTTGGGTAGCAGTGCACCGTGTTGGCCAGCGCCTCCAGTGGCAGCTGGTTTGTGATCGCCAGCGTTAGTTCGCTGATCATCTCACCGGCGTGTGCCGCCACAAGCGTCGCTCCTACGATCTCGCCGCTGCCGCTGCGGGTGTAGATCGCCCCGAACCCCTCCTCCTCGCCGTCGATGAACGCCCGCTCCACCTTGGCCAGCTCGAGCCGGTAAGCGTCGATCTCGACACCTTCATCGCGGGCTCGGCGCGGGGTCAGGCCCACCTCGGCCACCTCGGGATCGGTGTAGGTGCAGTGGGGAATGACAAGCTCCCGGGCCGGGCGACGCGCTCCATCCAGCGTGTTCGCAATAGACAGCCGCGCTGTCGCCATGGCCGCGTGGGTGAACTTCTGTGGGAAGGCCGCATCGCCAACGGCATAGATGTTGGCGTTGCCGGAGCACAGGTACTCGTCCACCTCCACGCCATACCTGGCGACGTGCACGCCTGCCGCGCCCAGGTCCAGGTGTTCCACGTTCGGCTTGCGACCGGCGGCGAGCAGCAGCGCATCATAAGCCAGCTCGCGCGTCCCGTCGGGGCCCTGCACCAGCAAACTGCCGTCGCCTGCCCGTACTGCCGTGAACCCCAGATGGAGCCTTAGCCCTTCCTGCTCGAGCCGGCGACCGATCAGCTCACCGACCTCCGGCTCATCCCTGGGCAGCAGGGTCCTGGGACGGCTGACCAGATCCACCTCGCTGCCGAGACGGCGGAAAGCCTGGGCCAGCTCGCATCCCAGCGGACCGCCGCCGATGACGACCAGCCTGGCCGGCAGCTCGGTCAGCGAGAAGACGGTCTCGTTGGTCAGGTACTCACCCGTCCGCAGTCCCTCGATGGGCGGCACCACGGGATCCGATCCGGTGGCGATCACAGCCTTCTGAAATCGCAGCGGCCGGCCATCGACCTCCACGGCATTCGGCGCGGTGAAGCGCGTGTGCCCAAGGTAGACCTCCACCCCCGCCTGCTCGGCCACCTCGACCGCATCGCCTGAGCTGCTCATGGAACGTATCCTGCGGACCCGCTCCATGACCGACCCGAAATCAACTCGAGGTGGGGTGTCAAGCCGAAAGCCAAACTCTCCCCCGCGACCCGCATCGTGCACCGCGCGTGCACAGCGAATCAGCGCCTTGCTCGGCGTACAGCCAAAGTTGACACAGGTACCGCCAGTCAGTCGCTGCTCCGTCATCGCGACACGGAGCCCGCCTGCGGCAGCAGTCGTGGCGGCGATGAGCCCGCCCGGTCCGCCACCGAGCACCACCAGGTCATAGTCACCACCTTCCCGATTGACCCAGTCAGGCGGGTGACCCTGACGGATCGTCCGCTGGTTATGAACGTCATCGGGGTACAACTCGACAGTCGCCATTACGCATCCTCCGTGGACTGGCCTTCCATCCTTAGACAGATCCTCACCGCGCAGCCGGTGCGGCCTGTTGCCACAGACCCTTCACCACGCCAGCAGTCGGTATCGCCATACCCATCCCTGCCGATCCACACGCCGCACAGCCAAGCCCGCGGGCACGCCAAGGACGACGGTCGCTGACAAAGCCCAGGCACATGTTCCGTCGAGCCCCACCTCCTCCCCCACCCGCCGCCCACCAGGGCAGGAGGGCGCGCCCCGCCGTATCAGGATCACTCCAGGCTCGGCCGCCCAGGATCACCCGTTGGTCCTCGGATGGGGGGACGTCCGTGCTGGCCCAGGCCAGGGAGCTGACCGAGGAGACCTGGCTGGAAACTCGCCCAGATCGAAACGCAGATCGCCTACTGGAGGTGGGAGTTGGACGGAGCGGTACGCCGAGAGGTGGACTATCTCGTCACCGTCACCGTCACCGACAACGACCGGCTGCGCGACATCGTCGCCAAGGCCGTACGGATGCGGCTCACTGAACGGCTCCGGCTCGAGCCGGTCGAGCCTTCACACACCGACGATCTTGCCCGCCCCCACGACGACGACACAGTGGCGTTCTGGTACGCCCGCCGATGGAGCACCGACGAGGCTCGCCGCAACGCGACCCGCATGGGCACAGCGTGGGAGGCGGACGGTGTGTCCAAGTGGATGCGTACGACCGGTCTGGTGGTGGGCTTGTCGGTCTGGGTTGGCTGGCCGGTCGGGGTGGCCTGTCCCGGATGGCCGCCGACGCCGAGGTGACGCGTCGAATCGAGGGACGCTGGGCGACCGGGGTCATGCATGGGTCCGGCCCCGGCTCGAACTCGGGCTGGGCGATCCTTCCTCGGCGTCGGGACGCGGGCTGGCGACGGAGCTGGGTCGGGCCGGGCTGGCGTACGCCTTCGACACGGTCGGCTCGGGCGAGGTCGTCGCGTTCACCGAACGCCACAACACTCGCTCGCGTGCGGTGATGGAGCGACTGGGAATGACCTACGTAGGCCGTCTACCAGCTGGTGGGGTGCGTCGAGCCGGCAGGCGCTCAGCAGGACGTGGCCCACGATCACGTCGTCGACGGTGGCGACGTAGGACAGCGGACCGATCGGAGCCTCGGCAGCCCGTAGCGCCTCGACGAGCCGGGGAACGACCCCGTCCCCGGCCGAATGCCTCGACGTGGACGCACGCACCTCCCGTTGATCATCGTCGCGCTCCGGCTGTAGCAGCGCAGGAGTGAGCGGCGTGGGTGGCGTGACCGAGGAGGCTGCTGTCATGCCGGGCGAGGCTACCGCTGGCGAGGCCGCCAGGACGTTACATTTCTTCCAGCTCCCGGCCCTTCGTCTCCCGGATGCGCCTCACCACGAACACCAGGGAGAGTGCCGCGAAGAACGTGTAGATGCCGTACGCGAATCCGAGGCCGATCGCCTGCAGCGTCGGGAACGTCGTCGAGACGGTGAAGTTCGCCAGCCACTGT
>NZ_JBEEAB010000046.1:0-17831 GCF_040120725.1 Actinopolymorpha sp. B9G3
ACCGTCCTCATCCAGCGGCGTGGGTACACAGATCACCACGGTCTCGGCGGTGGCAAGCACGGCTTCGTCGGACGTCACGGTGAAACCCGCGGCCAGCATGGCCGCGATGTCGGCATCGCAGATGTCATCGACATGAGACCGGCCCGAGGACAGCCCGGCGATCACCCCGTCAGAGACGTCGAGCCCGACGACACGAAGCCCCGCCCGGCAGCCCTCACGGACCAACGGCAGACCGACATACCCCAGACCAACGACAGCAAGGTCACACACCTTCCGGACTCTAGGTGGGCACGGCTCGCCTGCGCGGCCAAATCCAGGTGGGCCCGGGGAGAGTTAGGAAAAAGTTACCGTTTCCGTCACCCATCGACCTCGGTGAGTCACTTGCCCGACCTCGACACGTTCCCTGACGTTCACCGGTCCGAAACCGGCCGAAACATCCCGGACAACTGGTATTGACGCCTCATTGCCGCCACTCCAGGCTTCCAGGGCGAGAAATGACATAGAGATCTGATCACTCGACGTCGACCGGAGAGGATCATTGTGTCGATCCGTTCCGACGGCGCAGACTCCGCCTCCCGCGCCGGATCTTTCGCCGCGACGGGCGGGAGCAGCGGAACAACCGGCACGACACCACCCACCACGTCGTTCGTACGCCGGACGCTCCTGGACGACGTGTCCGAAGCGATCCTCGACCTCATCCGTTCCCAGGGCCTCGCCGCGGGCGACCGACTGCCGTCGGCCCGCGACCTCGCCGCACGGTTCTCGGTCGCGACCCCCACCCTGCGGGAGGCGCTCCGGCGGCTCGAGGCCACCGGCGTCCTCGACATCAGACACGGCTCGGGGGTGTACGTCCGGGATCTGTCCCGGCTCATCCTCGCCAACCCCCACCGCCACGGCCTCGAACACGACACGATCCTCGACCTGCTCGAAGCCCGCGAACTCATCGAACCACCACTCGCCGAGATGGCCGCCGACCGCTGCACCCCTTCGCAGTTGGCCGACCTCGGGGAGATCCTGACGCGCGCCGGCGCGGCACTGACCGACGATGCCGAACTGGCGGCGTCCAACATGGCGTTCCATCGCGCGATCGGGCAGTACGCCGGAAACCCGATCCTCGCCCAGATGCTCGACTCGATCGTCGACATCTACGCCCCGGAGCAGCAGCAGATCCTGCGACTTCACGGTGACCGCAGGTCTGACCACGCCGAGCACCTCGAGATCCTCGGCGCGATCAGTGCCGGCGAACCGGCGCGGGCGGGGGCGCTGATGCGTACCCATCTCGCCGGCGTACGACAGGTGGTCGGCGTCGCCCTGCGATCGCCCCCGTAGACCGAGGCGGAGGCCGGACCATGCGCGGCAGCTACCAACGATGCGGCCCCGATTCGCCGCGTTTCGTTGGAAATGATCACGCATACGTGATCATTTCCCGGCGCGAAGCACTCAAACCCAGCGCAAGAAAGGTCGGACAGCAATGAAGCACACCGACGGTCCGCGAGTCTCCGCCTCGCACGCGGGAGACCTCGCCGGTACGACAGACACGGCAGCAGGCACGGCGGCAGGCAGGGCGGCACACCACGCGGCACGCGGCGCACGGGGGACGGGTGCCGGAGGTTCCGGGGCGTTGACGCGACGAGGGTTCCTCCACCACACCGCGATCGGCGGGCTGGCATTCGCGGGGATGGGGGCGTTCCTGGCCGCCTGTGAGGGGGCGGGTCCCGGTGGCGGGCCGGGCGGCGGGCCCGGTGGCGGCGGCGGTGGCGGCGAGCGCGCCAAGACCCTGATCCTCGACTTCCACGGCGGGCGGGTGCAGAGCCCGGACCTGTGGAACCCGTTCGTTCCGGGCTTCACCAGCAACGCCGGCTTCCACCAGGCCCTGATGGAGCCGCTGTTCATCCTCAACTACGAGTCCGGCGAAACCGAGCCGTGGCTGGGCGAGGAGTTCACCCCCGACGACACCGCCACCGTGTGGACGCTCAGGCTCCGCGATGGCGTCTCGTGGTCCGACGGCGAGGACTACGACGCCGACGACGTCGTCTTCACGATCACCATGCTGTTGGAGGGCGGTGCCGAGCTCAACAATGCCGCCTCGATGCAGGAGTGGGTGAAGGCGGTCGAGAAGGTCGACAAGACCACGGTGAAGTTCACGCTGAAGAAGCCGAACCCAAGGTTCCAGCTGGACTACTTCTCGGTCAAGATCCACGGCAGCCTGGCGATCGTGCCCGAGCACATCTGGCGCGGCAAGGATCCGGTGAAGTTCAAGAACTACGACAAGGCACAAGGCTGGCCGGTCTTCACCGGGCCGTACAAGCTCACCTCGGCGAGCCCGACGAAGTTCACCTACGAGCGCCGCGACGACTGGTGGGGTGCCGAGGCCGACTTCCTGCCGCTGCCGCAGCCGGAGAAGCTGGAATTCGTCGTGAGCGAGACCGAGGAGGTCCGGGTCGCTCGGGCCTCGGACCACCAGCTGGACAGCATCGCCGATCTCACCGCTGGTGCGTTCGAGAGCCTCAAGGCCCGCAACACCGAGATCATCTCCTGGCTGCCGGACAAGCCGTACGCATGGACCGACCCGTGCACGCGGCTGTTCTCGGTCAACAACGCCGTCGAGCCCTGGAACGACCGGGACATGCGGTGGGCGCTCAACTATGCGCTCGACAAGGAGGAGATCGTCCGGATCGCGTACGAAGGCACGACGACTCCGGCGCGGTTCTTCTTCCCCGACTATCCACCCATGCAGGAGTACGTCAGCCTGCTCGAGGACGAGGGGCTCTTCGACGAGTTCCCGATCCACACCCACGATCCCGACGAGGCCGCGAAGATCATCGAGTCGAAGGGCTACACCAAGTCCGGCGACTACTACGCCAAGGACGGCAAGGAGCTGCGGATCCAGATCGACGCGCCGAGCGACTTCATCGAGATCTGGCGCTATGCCGAGGTGGTCGGCGAGCAGTTGCAGCGGATCGGGATCAACGCGACAGTCCGCAAGCTCGCGATCGGCACGTGGGGCGACAACCTGGCGAACGGGAAGTTCGAGGGCGCGGCCGACTGGAGCGCCTGCGGCTCGGTCAGCGAACCGTGGTTCTCGATGCAGGTGTTCCGGGCCGACGCGGTCGTCCCGGTCGGCGAGACAGCGGCGTCGAACGCCATCCGGTGGAAGAACACCGCCTACAGCAAGCACGTCGAGCAGATCGCGAACCTCCCGCTCGGCGACGCGTCCATCAGGGAGCCCTTCGTCGCGGCGGCCCGGGAATGGCTGCGGGATCTCCCGTTCATCCCGGTGGCGCACGCGCGCAAGCTCTACGCGTTCGACACGACGTACTGGACCGGGTGGGCGACCCAGGAGGACAACTACCTGCAGCCGACGCTGGACTGGGGCAACGCGCACAAGATCATCCACTCCCTGCGTCCCGCCGGCGAGTAGCAAGAGGAGGCCGAGCACGTGCGTGGACTGACCACCGGCTATGTGCTCAGACGGGTGGGGATGTTCCTCTTCACCATCTGGGCGAGTGCGACGCTGATGTTCTTCATTCCTCGGCTTGCGCCGGGTGATCCGGTAAAGGCGATGATCACCAGGATCACCTCGCAGGCCGGATACGTGGAGGGCAGCGACCGGCTGATCGCGGCCTGGCGGGAACGCTTCGGCCTCGACGACCCGCTCTGGTTGCAGTACCTCAGCTACCTGAAGAGCCTGGTGACGTTCGACTTCGGTTACTCGCTGGCGCAGTTCCCGGTCGAGGTCAGCGAGATGATCGGCCGGGCGATGCCGTGGACCGTCGGGTTGCTGGCGATCTCGACGGTCCTGTCGTTCCTCGCGGGTACGTTGATCGGTGCGCTGATGGCGTGGCGGCGTACGCCTGGGCTGTTGCGGGTGTTGCTGCCGGTGTCGCTCACGTTCACGGCGATCCCGTTCTACATTCTCGGCATCCTGCTGATCTACGTGTTCGTGTTCACGTTGCGGCTGTTCCCGATCTCCGGTGGCTACCGCAGCGAGCTCACACCCGGCCTCGACTTCTGGTTCATCAACAGCGTCATCCAGCACGGCACGCTGCCCGCGCTCTCGATCGTCCTTGCCAGCATGGGTTTCTGGGCGCTCGGGATGCGCGGGATGATGATCACGGTGGCCGGTGAGGACTACCTCACGCTGGCCCGCGCCAAGGGGCTACGGCCACTCGACATCCTGTTCAAGTACGAGGTGCGCAACGCGATTCTTCCGCAGGTCACCGCGCTGGTGCTCGGGATCGGCGGCATCGTCGGCGGCACCGTCCTGGTGGAGTACCTCTTCGGCTATCCCGGGGTAGGCGCGCTGCTCTACCAGGCGATCTCGAACTCCGACTACACCGTGATGCAGGGCATCGTCTTCATCCTGATCCTCACCACGGTGACCGCGGTCCTCCTCATCGACCTGATCTACCCGCTGCTCGACCCGCGCATCACCTACGAGAGGAGGTGAGCATCGTGGATCCGACCACCGTCACCCAGATCCAGGAACAGGCCGACGCACCGGCAGGGCGTCGGGCGTCGTCCCCGTGGACGAATCCCGAACTCGTCACCGGTGCGGCCATGGTCGTGGGCGTGCTTCTGCTCACCGGCATCGGCCACCTGGTCGTCGACACCACTCTCGCGAGGGCCGCCAGCTCACCGCTCAACCTGCCACCGTTCTGGCTGCCGGGCGGAACGCTCGCGCATCCGCTCGGCACCGAGAACAGCGGCCGGGATCTCCTTGCCCTGTTGGTGGTCGGTGGCCCGACAACCCTGCAGGTAGGGCTGATCGTCGGCGTGACGAGCATGCTGATCGGCATCGTCTTCGGCTTCGCCGCGGGTTACCTCGGCGGTGTCGTCGACTCGGTGATCCGGACCGTCTCCGACACCGCGTTGACGATTCCGTCGCTCGCCATCCTCATCGTCGTCGCGGCGTACGTACGCCAGATGGACGTCAACACGATGGCGTTCATCGTGGCGCTCTTCGCCTGGGCGGGACCCACCCGAGTCATCCGTGCGCAGGTGCTGTCGATGCGTGAGCAGGGATATGTGCGGATGGCGCGGCTCTCGGCGCTGTCGACACCCGACATCATGTTCAAGGAGATGATGCCGAACCTCCTGCCCTACCTCGCGGCGAGCTTCATCGGCGCCGCGTCGGGCGGAATCCTCGCGGCGGTCGGACTGGAGGCGTTGGGGCTCGGGCCGCAACGGATTCCCACGCTGGGCATGACGATCTCGCGTGCCATCGAAGGTTCGGCCGTCCTCCGCGGGATGTGGTGGTGGTGGGGATTCCCCACTGTCGTCCTGATGGTGATCTTCATCGGGCTCTTCCTCACCGCGATCGGACTCGACGAGGTGGCCAACCCACGGCTGCGGGGAGCAAAGGGGCCGCGCCGGGGCAACCTGGGGCGAAAAGCAGGACGCCGAGTGACTGGACAGGGGACGAACGCATGAACGCTGTCCTGGACGTGCGCGATCTCCGCGTCCACTACGAAACCACGCAGGGCGACGTGATCGCCGTCAACGGCGTCAGTTTCTCCGTCGGCGAAGGCGAGACGCTCGGCCTGGTGGGCGAGTCGGGCTCCGGCAAGTCCACCGTCGCGATGGCGATCCTGCGCCTCACGTCGCCACCCGGCCGGATCGTCGACGGTTCGGTACGCGTGAACGGCGAGGACTTCCTCTCCCTGCAGGACGCCGCGTTGCGGGCCAGACGATGGCGGGACATCGCACTGATCCCGCAGGGTTCGATGAACTCCCTCAATCCGGTGATGCGGGTGCGGCACCAGATCGCCGACGCCATCGAAGCGCACGAGGGACGGCAGTCCCGCGCGGCGTTGAAGGCCCGGATCGTGCGGCTGCTCGACTTGGTCCAACTCCCGGCCCGCGTCTACGACCTCTACCCGCACGAGCTGTCCGGCGGCATGAAGCAGCGCGTCTGCATCGCCATGGCCATCGCTCTCGAGCCGGCGTTGATCATCGCCGACGAGCCGACGAGCGCACTCGACGTGGTCGTCCAGCGAACGGTCGCGCAGACCTTGCTGGAGGTCAAGAAGCGCCTCAACAGCTCGATGATCCTGATCGGCCACGACATGGCTCTGCAGGCCCAGCTCGTCGACCGCATCGCGGTGATGTTCGCCGGCAACATCGTGGAGATCGGCTCCGTTCGCGATCTCTTCAACAGTCCGCAACACCCCTACACCCGGCACCTGATCGCCTCGATCCCGTCGATCAGGGAACGCAAACCCCTGCTGGTGAAGGAGTTCCGTACCCCCGACCTCCGCGACCGGCGACCGACGCCGCCGCTCGTGGAGGTCAGCCCCGGCCACCTGGTCGCGACCACGGACAGCACCGATGACGATCACGATGACGCAGAGCGGGTGAACGCCGATGTCTGAGCCGACGTCTGGGCCGGTGTCGAAACCTGAACCACTGTTGGACGTACGAAACGCCACCAAGATCTACGGCAAGGGCGAGGACCAGACGACGGCGCTCTCCGACGTGTCGCTGGCTCTGGGCACGTCACCGGCCACGATCACCACGATCGCCGGCGAGAGCGGCAGCGGCAAGACGACGCTGTCCAACGCGATTCTGGGCTTCACGTCACTGACGTCGGGCGAGATCACCTATCGCGGGCAGAACCTCGACACGCTCGACAAGCGGCAGCGGCTCGCCTACCGCCGGGAGGTCCAGGCGATCTTCCAGGACCCGTTCGGCGTCTACAACCCGTTCTACAAGATCCGGCACATCTTCGACGTCGCGATCAAACGCTTCGGTCTCGCGCCGTCCAAGGCAGCGGCGAGGGACCAGATCGAGGAGGCGCTTCGCATCGTCGGCATGCGCGGCGACGAGGTACTCGACAAGCACCCACACCAGTTGTCCGGCGGCCAACGGCAGCGGCTGATGATGGCACGTGCGTACCTGCTCACCCCACGGCTCATCGTCGCGGACGAACCGGTCTCGATGGTCGATGCGTCCTTGCGGGCAATGATTCTCGACATCATGCTGCGGTTGCGTGACGAGCAGGGCATCTCGTTTCTCTACATCACCCACGACCTGTCGACGGCCTACCAGATCGGTGACGAGATCTGCATTCTCTACCAGGGTTCGATTGTGGAGCGTGGCGACACCCAACGCGTCATCGATGATCCACAGCACGAGTACTCCAAGCTGCTGATCAGCTCGATCCCGGTGCCCGACCCGGACGTCACCTGGGACGCCGGTACACCCCTGGTCACTCCCGCGGAGATCGCGTCACCAGACCGTTGACCTCGGCCGCTACGGCCACGGGCTACGGCAGGACGGTGGGATCGGCGTACTCGGCGAACCGCTGGCGGGCGTCGTCGATCCTTCCGTAGGACAGGTCCACCCATGCCTGCACCACCTGCGCAGGGTCGAAGCGGGCAGCGACCTCGCGCTTGGCCGCCACCGATCGGCCCTCCCACCTGGTCAGATCCGCGTCCTCGAGCACGCGCGCGACCGCATCGTCGAGTGAGCCGCACAAGGCGTCCTTTCCGTACGCCTCCGCCGCGCCCTGCCAACCCCTGATCACCGGGACCGCGCCGGATCCCATCCCCTCGCAGAGCGCCGCATGTGAACCCTCGACGTCGGAAAGGGAGAGGATGTGGCCGACCTTGCGGTACCAGGCGGCCATGTCCCGCCCGAACGCGTCGAAGACCACGGCGCCGCGCAGGTGCGGGTCCTTCTCCACGCGTTCCATGCTCCGCTGGACTTCCCGGCGTTCCTCCGCGCTCTGCCACGACGGCTTGTGCGCCCATCCCATCTGGCTGCGTACCAACAGGCTGAACCGTGGGTCCTCGCGGCGTACCGCGCTCAGCAGATCCAGCGCGAGATCGAAACGCTTGAGCGCCGGGATGATCCCCACCATGCCGAGCGTGAACCGCGCGCCCGGGAGCTTCGGCCGGTCCAGCCGCGCCAGATCGGTGTAGTTGGGTACGTAGACGAGCTTCCCGACCGGCCAGCCGATCTCGTCCCGGATCCGCCGCCCCATGTGAGGGGCGATGTAGACAACCGCGTCGACCGCGTCGATGTCGATCTTGGCGGGATAGGCGCTGTCGATCTCGAACCGGTGCAGCCGGACGATCAGTCGTTGGTCCGGGCGCTTCACCTCCGACAGCCAGACCGCGTTCGGGCGGGCCCACTCGGCCACCAGCGTGTGCGCGGTGCGGGCGAGGTTCTCGGTGATCCCGTCGTTCTTGGCGCCCGCGCTGCGCCATTCGTCGACCTCGACGTCAAGGTCCGGCCAGCCGTCGAGGACGGTGGCGAGGTCGCGCATGAACTTCATGTCGTGCCCGATCACGCGTACCCGCATGGGCGTGGATGTCGCGTCCGCGCGGGCGGGGTCTTCGGTCGGGGGTGGCAGGTCGTCTCCAGCCGGAGGTGGCAGGTCGGCCAGCAGGCGACGTGCGCCGGCGAGCTGCGCCTCCGCCGTCCACGCGGCGAGGCCCTCGACGGACCCGACCTCACCCGACCCGGCCGCATCGTCGCGCCGGAACTCACCGAACCCGGCCGCATCGTCCCCCGCCGCATCGCCCCCTGCGGCATCTTCGTGCCGGAGATCGCCCGTCTCCACACCACGAGGTTCCGGTTGGCCCGCCTCCGAACCACCAGGACCGTCTCCGCGCCACGGGTCGAGTCGTGGCGGCGACCACGGACCGGCGTCCCCCCGAAGCCGCGCCACCGGGTACGACCAGGCCGTCGGCCGTGGCGCCCGCCCACCCGCCACCTGGTCGAGCAGACGTCGCCAGAGCAGCAGGTGACCCGGTACGTCGGTCGGATGGACGTCGAGCACCGGGCCGGGACCGCCCGGTTCCTGCGTACCGTCCTGATCTTCGCCACGCGACTCCGACGACCGCGAGGAACCCAGTGATCCCGAGAACCCCGGCGACGCCGAGGACCCCAGTGATCCCGCTACGGCCGGTCCGGCGCCGCATGTCGGGCATCCACGGTCGGTCGCGAGCGGGGGAAAGACGACGGTACGCACCGGGCCGGCGACGCGTTCGAGGATGCCGGCCGCATCCACGCTGTCCGCGACCAGGCCGCCGATGAAGGGCGCAGCGTCCCGGATCGGGCCGGCCCAGGTGACGGGCTCGCCGGGCGCGGCGCGCTCGGGTGGCACCGCGAGGAGCCAGACCGCGGCGGGGTTCACTCCGGACCGTACCGCCGTGACTGCGGCCTCCGGCGACTCGGCCAGGACCAGCCGAGCCGCGGCGAGCCGCGATAGCTGCGGGTCAGGATCGGCCGCCAGGCTCCCCACCCCACCGGTCGCCGCGCCACCGGTCCCCGGCCGCCCCGCCGTACCGGACCAGACGCCGCCGGCCACCCGTCGCGACATGCGGGTCTCGAGCTCCCGACCGACGCGGCCCGCCGCCGACCGCATCCGCCGCCCGGCCGCGTAGGCGCCGGCCCGGGCAGCGCGCCCGACGAATCGGACGGCGACGCCCGTGACGGACGGCTCAGCGGCCAGCAAACCCGCGGCCTGCGCGTCAGGCGCCGCGGGCATCTCCGGCACCGGTGGCGGCGACCAGACAAGATCGTGAACGGTCAGACCGCACTCGGTGAAGGTCTCGTGAACACTCGTCCGCCAGCAGCACACACCTGCCTGCGGCGGCCAGTTGGGGTCGCGAAGGACAACTACAGTGCTGGTGCCGAACCGCGGTTCGGTCCCATCGTCAAGTGTCATCAGAGCCCGGTGGGTGCTGTGAGGAGTGTCATCGACCACGAAACAGGCAGCATAGGGACGAACGAAGCTGATGCCGAGCACCGAGGTGGGAAAGTCCCGTGGCGAACCCATGACAGAGACCGCTTCCACAGCCGATGAGGCGATCGACAGGGTCGCTGGAGGGAGCGACGGAAGGCCAGACCCACCCGGCGGTACGCCCGAACCCCCAGGTGCGACAGAACCAACGGCCAGTATGGCTGAACCGCCGGGTAGGCCCGATACAACGGGTACGACAGACACAACGGGTAGGGCAGAGACAACGGGTAGGGCAGAGACAACGGGTACGACGGACACAATCGGGGGACGGCGCCAGGTGGCGAAATGGCGGCGGGCAATCGTCCGGATCAAGCGCACAGTCGCCCGGACCGTACGCGTCCGCATGGCCGGCTGGGACACCGTGGAGGTCTCGGTCCTGGGTGGCCTCCGGTCCCGCCGCTACCGCCTGACCGATCCCACGGCCGAGCGCCCGGTGCACTGCGACGTGCTCCTGGTCCAGGTCCCCGACGCAGCCTGCCTGGAGCGCCTCACCGGCTCGTGCCTGCTCCGCGGCCGCGTCCGGGAGGTCCGGCTGGAGGTCGCGACCATGCCGACCTGGTTACGCGGAGGCCTGCGTCCGGTCCGCATCGCCCGTGACCTCCACAGGTTCAGGTGGGAGTCGGCCGGGAACGGCGTCGTGGTCCGGATCGGTTGGCGGAAGCGCCGCCACGTCGGTCGCGCACTGACCGAGCTGAGCGCGGCGGTCCTGCGGTCCCGGCGCTGGGAACAGGCGGGCGGCGAACTTCCCGGGCTCGATCGGGCGGCTTGGATCGCCGGCGACTCGACCTGGCCGCACGGACTCGTCGGCGCCGAGCCGGCAGACGCCCAGCCAACAGACGCCCAGCCAACAGACGCCCAGCGCCAGACCGACACCGACCCACCCACCGACACCGACTCATCCACCGACACCAACCCGCCCACCGACACCGAGCACGCTCAGCCGGCGCCGGCACCCCGGCAGCCTCAGGTCACCCTGCGGGAGTTCCGGTTTCCCCTGGTCACCGCGCTCGCCAATCCGCACGGTCGGCGCCTGACCGGCCGGGCGACGGCGTACGACCTCCGCCGCGACGGCGACCGCCTCGTCCTCGCGGCCGGCGACGGAACGCCGGGCCTCGTCTTCACCCCGTCCGGGTCGGTCGAGGCGACGCTGCTGGACAGGAACTGGCAGAAGTACGCGGTCGCGGCCATCGGCGACGACCTCGCCGCCGACCCGTTCACCCGGCACGTGCTTGCCGGGCTCGCCGCCTGCGGGGTTGGCCTCGCATCGGTGTCTGCCGCGATGCGACAGCGGCTGGCCGCCGAGGGCCACCAGGTCGTCGAGAAGCCCGAGACCGTCGACGGGTTGCCGGGCTATCAGCTGAGCGCGTCCACGTCCCGCCAGGCCGGGATCCTCGCTGATCCGGCGTTCCGTGGCCACCTGGCTCTGCCGATGATCTCGGTCCTCGTGGCGAGCAAGCGCGCCGACGATGTGATCCGCTGCCTCGCCGACCTCGCCCGCCAGACGTACTCCCGATTCGAGGTCCTGGTCGGCACCCACGGCTACACGCTCGATCCAAACACCCTCGCTGACCTGCGTAGACGCCTGCCAGGACCGCTCCGGACGGTCGACCTCGACGACCAGTGCACCCTGGGCGAGATTCTCGGGATCCTCACCCGTCGGGCCGACGGGGAGTTCGTCGCGAAGGTCGACGACGACGACCGTTACGGTCCCGACCATCTGACCGACCTGGTCCTCGCCGCCCGGACCTCCGGCGCCGACCTGGTGGCGAAGTCCGCGCGGTTCGTCCACCTCGCCGACTCCGGAGTGACGATCGACCGGACCTGGGCCGCGACAGAGGCGTACGAGGTGATGCCGGCCGGCGGCACGCTCCTGCTGTCCCGAGGTGTCCTGCAGGCGGCCGGCGGGTGGAGCACCTCACCGCGACACGTCGACGCGGACCTGTTGGCGCGGCTGCGTTCGGCGGGAGGCGTCACTTACCGTACGCACGGTCTCGGTTACGTGTACTACCGGCGCAGCGGCGGACATACCTGGCAGGCTGATCCTGACGACCTCCTCGACCACGGCGAGGTGCTCTACGACGGACTCCCGGAGGCCATTCTGTGGGCATGAGCGAGCGGAGCGAGCGACACATGAGCACGGCATGCGCGTGCGCGGCGAAGCAAGAAGACGCATGAGAAGCCTTGCTGACCAGCTGACCAAGAAGCTGTCGAAGAAGGCGACGGCGGTGGCGCGTGAACGGCTGACTCCGCAGACGAAGCGACGAATCCGCAAGGTGCAGCGCCTCGTCCTGGGACAGCACACCGCCTCCCGCACCCGCCACGGGCTGGCCGCCGCGCGGGCGTGCCTGGGATCCGGGGAGTACGAAGAGGCGGCAGTACACGTGAACGCGGTCCTGCGCCGCAACCCCACCGACTCCGGCGCGCTGGAGGTCGCGTCCAGGATCGCCATCAAGCGCGGGGCATTCACCGAGGCCGGCCACCATGCCGTTCGCCGGATGGAACGCACCCGGGACCCGGTGCACTGGAGCAGCGGCCGCAAGCTCGTCGGTCGCACCCGGGAGACAGATCCGCGCTGGCAGCCGGTGATCGCGACACCGCTCCCGGCGCCGTACCATCCGCGTCCGGGTCGGGTCGTCTACGTCGCCAAGGAGTCCCGCCCGTTTCTGCACAACGGTTTCTGTACGCGCTCGCACGAGTCCCTGCAGGCACTCGTCCGGGCCGGCCGCGATGTCCTCGGCGTGACGATGCCGGGGTTTCCGGGTGTGCTCGGCATCGACGAGCCGCCGACGGAGAGCGTCGTGGAGGAGGTCACCTACCGCCACCTGCTGCCGGCGGCGGGGCGTCCGTTGTTGGCGCTCGGACTGGATGAGTACGTCGAGCTGACGGCGCGGATGCTGGCCGGTCTGGTGGCGGCGGAGCGTCCGGCCCTGCTGCACGTGTCGTCCGGACATCGCGGCTTCGAGTCGGCCCTGGCCGGCAACGCGGTCGCGCGGTGGGCCGGGATCCCGTGGTTGTACGAAGTCCGCAGCTTCTTCGAGACCACCTGGACCGATGATCCGCGTTACGCCGAGCGCGGCGAGTACTACGAACGCAGGTTCGCCACCGAGTCTCGGATGATGGCGGCCGCAGACCTGGTGGTTACCCTGTCGGGCCCGATGCGCGACGAGATCATCCACCGGCACGGCATCCCCGCCGAGAAGGTCCGCGTGGTCCCCAACGCGGTCGACGTCAACCGCTTCGTACCGCAGGAACGCGACCTCACCCTGCGGCACCGGCTCGGGTTGGCCGACACGTTCACGCTCGGCTACGTCAGCAACCTGTCCCACCCGCGAGAGGGTCAGGAAGTCCTGATCGAGGCAGTCGCCGAGCTGCGGGCCGCGGGTCGGTCGGTGACGGGGCTGTTGGTGGGCGATGGTAACCGCCGGCAGGAGCTCGAACGCCTGGCCAAGAAGCTCGGCGTTGCCCGACACGTGGTCTTCACCGGCAACGTGCCCTTCGACGAGGTGGCCGGACACTACGCGCAGATCGACCTCTTCGTGGTACCCCGGGTCGACGACCGGGCCGCCCGGATGGTGTCGCCGCTGAAGCCGTTCGAGGCGATGGCGATGCGGGTGCCGTTGTTGGTGGCGGATCTGCCGGCGCTCGCCGAGATCATCGGTTCCGGCGCGCGCGGGCAGGCATTCACGGCTGGCGATCCTGGCGCGCTGGCGGCAGCTGCCGCCCGGCTGATGGACAACGAATCCGAACGCAAGCAGATCGCCGACGCCGCGGCGCTCTGGGTGGCCACCGAGCGGTCGTGGTCCGCGGTCGCTGCGGCGTTCGGTGCGGCGTACGACGATCTTCTCGCGACCAGCCCCGCCCGGCACGAGGCGTTGGCGACCGCGAACGGGAGCACGGCATGCTGATCACCAGGCGGCTCGGTCACGAACCTGCCCTCGCCCTCGACGACACGCTCCGCACGCTCGCCAACCACGACTGGTCGAGCGACGGCGGCCTGCTGGCGTACTACCCGGTCGTACGCGGCAATCCGTTCCAGGCCTTGCTCTACTCCCGCCTGGGCGAGTCCGGGCTCACACCGGTTCCTACCTACGACATCGACACGACGCTCGCGGCCGCCGATGCCATCGCCGGCAGCGGTCTCGAGCTGGTGACCCACATCCACTGGCTCAACGTCGTGATGGCCAAGGCCGACGACGAGGCGATGGCGCGCGAGCAGTTGAAGCGTTACCTCGAACGCCTGCACGCCCTGAAGGACCGCGGCGCCCGGTTGATGTGGACCGTTCACAACATTCTTCCGCACGAGACCCGGTTCCCAGATCTGGAGGCGGAGCTGCGGCAGGGTGTGGTCGACGCGGTCGAGCGCGTCCACGTGATGAGCCCGCGCACGCGCGAGCTGGTCGCGCCGTGGTTCGACATCCCGGAGGCCAAACTGCTGCCGGTGCCGCATCCGGCCTACCACGATGTCTATCCGTCGTGGATGTCGCGGCGTCAGGCCCGGGCGGAGTTGGGGCTCGCGCCGGAGGTGACGGCGTTCCTGTTGATCGGTCGGATCCAGCCGTACAAGGGGATCACCGAGCTCCTCGACGCCTTCGATCTGCTGTGTGCACGCGAACCTGGTCGCTACGTCCTGCTCGTGGCCGGCCCTCCCAGCCGCGACGACGAGTCGCGGGCCTTCCGGGAGCGGATGCTCACCCATCCGTGCGCCTACGCGGCACTGCGCAAGGTGCCTGACGACGAGCTGCAGGTCTATCTCCGGGCGGCCGACGTGGCCGTCTTCCCGTACCGCCGGTCGCTGAACTCCGGCGCGCTGGCGCTGGCTCTGACGTTCGGGCTGCCGGTCGTGGTGCGGGACGACTCCGGTGGTGATGCCCGGTTGAGTTCGGCGTACGCGGTGCAGTACGCAGGCGATGCTCCGGCCGACATCGTTGACGCGCTCGTCGAGTCGCGACGGTTGGTTACCGCGCAGGCGCGGCTGTCCGCCGCGGGTGCGGCGGCGCGGATCACGCCCGCGCGCGTGTCGGGAGCGTTCTCCGCGGCGGTCCGGGACTGGATCGACGCAGACCCTCGCGTCAACACCGTCGCCGGGTTAGACCACAGGACCCACGCCGACAGCAGAGCCGACACCGACCACACGACCGACGCCGACCAGAGTGCCGAGCTCGACCACGCTGGCCATGCGGGAGGTACGCAAGAGTGACCGTCGTCCACATCACCGGAGCTCGGCCCAACTTCCCCAAGGCCGCGCCCGTGATCGCCGCCTTGCGGTCCAGTGGTGCCGCCCAGCAGCTGGTCCACACCGGCCAGCACTATGACGACAAGTTGTCCGAGGTGTTCTTCCGGGAGCTCGACCTGCCCCGCCCCGATGTCAACCTCGGCGTGGGATCGGGCACGCATGCGACCCAGACCGCGGCGGTGATGATCGCGCTCGAAGAGCGGTTCAGCGCCCAGAGGCCTTCCCTGGTTGTGGTCTACGGCGATGTCAACTCCACCTTGGCGGCCGCGTTGGTGTGCTCGAAGCTCGGCGTTCCGCTGGCACACGTCGAGGCCGGCCTGCGTAGCTTCGATCTGACGATGCCGGAGGAGATCAACCGCAAGGTCACCGACGCGCTGTCAGATCTCGCGTTCGCGACGAGTCCGGAGGCGATCGCGCACCTCGCCCGCGAAGGCGTACCGGCCGAGCGGATCCACCTGGTCGGCAACCCGATGATCGACACGCTGCTGGCGCATCTCGACCGGTTCGATCCGGCGCCGGTGCGGGAGACGCACGCCCTTTCCGGTGCGTACGCCGTCGCGACGCTCCACCGGCCCGGCAACGTCGACGAAGCCGAACAGGCAGTCGCTCTCGTGCAGGCGATGCACAAGTGCGCCGACCAGGTGCCGATCGTCGTCCCCCTGCATCCACGCGGACGGGCCCGGCTGCTTGAGCTCGGCTTCGCCGACCACCCCGGCATCCGCGTCGTCGAGCCGCTCGGTTACGTCGAGTTCATGTCGCTGGTCCGCGGCGCGGCGGCCGTACTCACCGACTCCGGCGGGGTTCAGGAGGAGACCACGGTGCTCGGCGTTCCCTGCCTGACGCTGCGGCCCAGCACGGAACGGCCGGTGACGATCTCCCACGGTACGAACCAACTGGTCAGGGCCGAGACGCTCCCGCACGCCCTGCAAGCTGTGCTCGACCGGGGGCCGTTGTCCTCCTGGCCGGTGCCACCGCTGTGGGACGGCCGGGCCGGCGTACGCATCGCCGAGATTCTCGTTTCCTGGTTGGCGAACGCCGGCACCGTTCCCCCTCCCGGAACGGCAACCGGTGGCCTCACAGCAGCGTCGTCCAGCGAGGCCCCCACACCTGGCGAGCGCCAAGCCACCAGTACGGCCAGCGCCTCCACACCTGGCGAGCGCCAAGCCACCAACGCGGCCAGCGGCCCAGCAACCGGCGATGCCGCGGCACCCACCGCGCGGTGAGTGACACGCCGCCTCGGATCATCCTGGCCACCAGCAACGGCACCGGGATGGGACATCTCGCCCGGCAGGCGGCGGTGGCGCTGGCCCTGTCCGGTCAGGTCGAGCCGATTGTCTTCTCCCTCTCTCAGGCCGTCCATGTCGTGACCCGGCACGGCCTACGGGCGGAGTACTGCCCGAGCCACCACCGGAACTGGATGCCGCACCTTTCATGGCACAGCTACCTCGGCAAGCGGCTCGCCGCACTCTTGCAGGAAACCCAGGCGCGGGTCCTGGCGTTCGACGGGGTCGCGCCCTACCTCGGCCTGCTGCGCGCTCGGGCCGCCCATCCCGACGTGGCGTTCGTCTGGATACGCCGAGGGCTGTGGCGGGCGAACGCGAACCGGCGCGCCCTTGCCTCGCGGGCATTCTTCGATCTGGTCGTCGAGCCCGGGGACCTCGCCGCTGCCGCCGACCGGGGCGCGACCGCGTCCCTGTCCGATGCGGTCCCGGTGGCCCCAATCACCGTTCTGGAAGGGAATCCACCGCTCTCCCGAGCGGAGGCCGCCGCGGCTCTCGGGCTGGACCCCGATCGGCCGACCGCTCTGGTGACACTCGGCGCCGGCTCCATCAACGACACCCGGACACCCGCGCTGGCGGCGATCCGTTCGTTCCTGGCCACGCCTGACTGGCAGGTGGCCGTCACGCGCGCACCACTGGCCCTGGCCGTCCTCCCCGCGGCCGACGTCGCCCGCGTCCACGAACTGGTCGGCGTTTACCCGCTCGCGCGCTATCTCGCCGCGTTCGACGCCGCCGTTGGTGCCGCGGGCTACAACACCGTCCACGAACTGCTCCCCGCCGGCGTACCCACCCTCCTGGTGCCCAATCTCGCGACTGCCACGGACGACCAGATAGGCCGGGCGCGGTATCTCGCCGCTGGCCGACTAGCCCTGTGCGTCGAGAACGACAGCGCGGAGGCCATCACCCGAGGCGTCGCGCGGCTGGTTGATCCGGCGGTCCGGGCTGAGCTCGCCAAGGCCTGCAAGGCGCTGCCCACTCTGTCCGGAGCGTCGGCGACCGCTGAGCTCCTGACCCAGTTGATGGACGGCTACGCCACGCATCAGCCGTCCCTGCACGAACGCATTCGTACGATCGACCTGGATATGCGGGCCCGAGCCATGCGAACGCTCGGCCCAACGGGAACGACGGCAGTGCGGAGGGTGCTCGGCCGCCTCCCGGTCGCCGGACCTGTCCGCCCACTGGGGGTCCGCCCCCTCATCACCGACGACCTTGATCCTGACGTCCTCCGCCGCGAACATCCGGTCGAGCATCTGCTGCCTGGCAGCTCGACCGCGTACCGGCTCCGGCGCCTCGCCATTGCCCACGACGCCTACCGCTGGCCCACCGACAGCGCTCGCATGCCCCTCGCCTGACCCTCGGGGGCCGTCGCCTCACCCGAGGGGGGCCGTCGCCTCTCACCCGAGGCGCACTGCTCCACAATGTGCCAACCGGCCGGTGCCGTACATACCTCGGGACGCAAGAAGAGGGCCGCCCTGGTGGGTGGCCCTCTTCTTGTGTGTGGTGTCCGGCGGTGTCCTACTCTCCCACAGGGTGGCCCCTGCAGTACCATCGGCGCTGGAGGGCT
>NZ_JBEEAB010000047.1:0-14924 GCF_040120725.1 Actinopolymorpha sp. B9G3
ACCAGGATCCCGGAGAACCGGCGAACACAGCGTCGGTGGCCACGCACACCCGCATCAAGAACCAGCCACCAACCGGGAGATCGACACGGCCAACCCGCACCGCCTCCAGGCACGTGAAAGATCGAGGCTAGTTGGTGCCGCTTGGCGTGATGCGGTGATGGGCAGGGGCGTCGCGCTTGTCCGGGCGCGTGTCAGTCGGGTGAGGTACGCCGCTGTGCTGAGCGCTGCCGGGCGCTTTGTGCCGGTGTACCTCGCCAACGACGTTTCCGAACGCTGAACACCTTTCGCCCTCGATCAGGCGCTGGAGGCCTGGGCCGTTCCGCGTCCAACGCCTCGCCGCGCCTGACCGATCCCGCCCTGCCGGCTTCTGCCGCGCAGGCATGTGATCCGGCCAAGCAGGGTTTCGTCCTCAGGTGGTACACGGCGTGGCGCACAAACTCTGCGCGAACCACCAGTTGGCCATACTGGAACATCGAGCCGCGCCGACCGGAACCGTCGGTGACGTCGTCGCCGGCGGTTGGTTGCCACCCGGCCGAAGGGAAGTCGAAGGCGCGGGCCGGCACAGCGCTCAGGTACCCGCGTCCAGCCCGGAGCTCCCGCGCCGTCCGAAGGACGATCCCGGTGGACCATCATGTTTTCCCGCATCGGGTTTCGCGGCGCCAGTCGGTTTGCCTTCCCGTCCGTGCTCGGACGTCACCTGGCGCGGCACGGTCCCCAGACCGGGCTCCTCGTCGGCGCCCGATGGCGCCGGCTTCCCCGCCTGGCTCGCCGCGATGACCGCGTATATGTCGCGGGCCGCGTCGATTTCGCGGGTGGTGAAGGCCCGCTCCGGGCGTACCTCCCGGGTGAACGCCACCAGCCAGGTCGCGACCGCCATGAGGCGGTTGCGAAAGCCAGTGAGGAAGGCGATGTGCACGACGAGCCATAGCAGCCAGCCGATGAACCCACCGCAGCGTAGCCGCCCTCTCGCCACCACCGCTTGGCCACGGGCGATGTAGGCAGCCGAGCCGAGGTCGCGATACCGGAACGGATGGCGACTGTGGGCGCGCCCTTCTGCCAGCCGACGGAGGCGGGCACCCGTGTAGTGACCGGCCTGCATGGCGGTCTCCGCGACGCCAGGCAGTCGGTCGACGCTCATGAGGTCGCCGACCACGGAGATTTCCGGATGCCCGCGGATGGTGAGGTCCCGCTCGACCCTGATCCGCCCGGAGTGGTCCTGCTCGGCTCCGGTGGCCCGCGCGATCGCGTGGGCGAGGGGCGGAGCGGCCACGCCCGCAGTCCAAAGCACGGTGCCCGCGTCGTGGCGGACTTCGGTGCCGTCTTCCTTGCGCGCTGTCAGGCCGTCCTGGTCGACGCTGGTGACGAGGGCACGCATGTGCAGCTCGACGCCGAGCCGCCGCAGGGTGTCCCTGGCCCGCGCGGAGAGCTTCGGGCCGAACGAGGCGAGCGGCTCGCTCCCACCGTCGAACAGCAGGACGCGGGCATCCTCGGGGTGGCTCAGACGGAACTCGTTGCGCAACGTGTGGGTGGCGAGCTCACGGATCTGGCCGGCTAGCTCCACCCCCGTCGGCCCGGCCCCGACGAGTGCGAAGGTCAGGCGGTGCTGGCGCTCCTCCGGGGTAGGGGCCGACTCTGCCTGCTCGAACGCGCCGAACAGTCGCTGCCGGATCGTGAGGGCGTCCGCGATCGACTTCATGCCGGGCGCGTGAGCCGCAAACTCGTCGTGGCCGAAGTATGACTGGCAGACGCCGGCGGCGACCACGAGGTCGTCGTACGGGATCTCCATCCGGGTCCCACCGGGGCGCAGTGCGATGACCTGCCGCCGGGCGGGATCGAGGTCGACGACCTCGGCGAGGAGGGTGTCGACGTTCTGTTGGCGTCGGAGAACCTCCCGCAGCGGGGTGGCGATCTGTCCCTCCGATATGATCCCGGTGGCGCATTGGTAGAGCAGCGGTTGGAACAGGTGATGGGCGGCACGGTCGACCACCGTCACCCAGAGCGGGGCGCGACGTAGGGCGCGGGCGGCGGCCAGGCCGGCGAAGCCACCCCCGATGATCACCACGCGGCGGGGTGGGTTGTCCGGGTCCATGCCTCCGTCTCCTCTCTGTTTCTCTCTGTTTCTGCCTTGGTGTCGAGGACGTCCGCCAGGACCGTTCTCCGCAAACCACCGGCCGGACCGAGGCCGGCTTAGACAGCCGGGTCGTGCCACCGGGTGCCGGCCGGGAGGACGTCGGCCGCCTCCTGCGGTCCCCAGGTGCTCGGTGCGTACCTATGCAGGGGTACGACATCGCCAAGGATCGGGTCGACAATCCGCCAGGCGGCCTCCACGGAGTCCTCGCGGGCGAAGTAGAAGTCCTCTCCTTCGAGGGCGGCGCCGATCAGCCGGTCGTACGGCCGCGGGTCGGAGCCGGGCTGCTGGGCGAAAGTGAGCTCCTCCGTCTGGGCCTGCGCCGCGATGCCGGGTTTCTTGCCTGCGAGCGTGAGCGAGACCGCCGTCTCCGGGCGTACCCGGAACCGCAGGTCGTTCATGGCGTGGAAGGACTCCAGGCCGCAAACATTGTGCTCCGGCTGGCGGAACTTGATCGTGACCTCGGACGCGCTCACCGGGAGGCACTTTCCGGCCCGGATCGAGATCGGCACGCCGGCCCACCGCTCCGAGTCGGAGGTCAGTGTGGCGGCGAAGAACGTCTCGACCGTGGAGTCCGGTGCCACACCGTCTACGTCGCGGTAGCCGTCGTACTGGCCTCGCACCACGTCCTTCGGTGACAGGGGATGCAGGGCCTTCATCGCCCGGGTCCGCTCGTGCCGCCAGGTCCGGACCCCCTGGCTCGGTTCTTCGGCGATGACGCTGACCAGGAGCTGCAGCAGGTGGTTCTGCAGCACGTCGCGGACCGCGCCGGCCCGGTCATAGAACCGGCCCCGGTCCGCGACGCCGAAGTCCTCGGCCATCGTGATCTGGATGCTCTCGACAAATGTGTTGTTGAGCAGCGGGTCGATGATGGAGTTGGCGAACCGTACGTACAGAATGTTCTCGACCGGCTCGAGGCCGAGCCAGTGGTCGACGCGGAAGATCGCGTCCTCCTGGAACACCTTGTGCATCGTGGCGTTGAGCTCCTGCGCGCTTGGGAGGTCGGTGCCGAACGGCTTCTCGACCATGACCCGAGCGTCCCGGTCACGACCGACCGACGCGATCCCGTTCGCGATCCGGCCGAACAGCTGCGGCGGGACCTCCAGGTAGAAGAGGGTGCGCTGGCGGGAGCCGAGCCGGTCGGCGATCTCCTGGTAGGTGGCGTCGTCGTTGAGGTCGCCGTTGACGTACTCGAGGAGCCCCAGCATCCGCTGCGCCGACTGGCTCTGTGGGTCGATGCCGTTGTGCCGCAGCGACTCGGCGGCGTACTCACGGAGCTGCTCGGCCCCCCACCCGCTGCGGTGTGATACCCCGATGATCGGGACATCGAGAGCCCCGCGCTCGACCAGGCTGACCAGGGCGGGGTAGGTCTGCAGCTTGGCCAAGTCACCGGTCGGACCGAAGATGACCATTGCGTCTATTCGTTCACGTCCCATCTGATTGCCCGCCTTTCCTACTCGTGGCCCTGGTCGTGGTGTCCGACCGAGGACTGGTACCGCCGCCGGCCGTCGGGAGCACGTAGCGTTCGACGGCGTTCGCGAAGCCCTCATCGGAGTTGGCTGTGGTGCACCGGCGGGCGGCCCGTTGCACGTCGAGGCTCGCGTTGCCCATCGCGATGGAGAGACCCGAATGGGCGAACATGAGGACGTCGTTGGGCATGTCGCCGATGGTGGCGATCTCCTGCGGCGGTATCGCGTACTTCTGGGACAGGAACGCCAGCACGCCGCCCTTGTTGGCCTCGGGATGGGTGACGTCGAGATAGTAGGGCTGGGAACGCGCCGCGGACACGTGGTCGCCGTACTCCGCGTCGGCGGCCTTCGAGGCGGCGGCCACCGCGTCGAGGTCGTCGCTGACGCCGACAATCTTGGCGACGTCGTGCTGGTCGCCGTAGTGGTCCAGGACCGTGGGTGGGAACCGCACGGTCCAGGCCTCGCGCGCTACGTGCGGGCCGTTCGCGTCACGGACGTACCATTCCGTCCCCTGATAGAGCCAGACGTCCAGGTGGTATGCCTCCAGCAGCGCCGTGACGGGTGCAACGAGCTCGTCCGGGATGGTCCTCTGCTCGATGACGGACATGTCCGGATGGACGAAGATGCCGCCGTTGAACCCGGCGATGGTCGTTGTGACGCGAAGCGGCTCGACAAGCATGGCCATGCCGCGCGGCGGGCGGCCGCTGGTGATCGCGAAGAGGATGTCCGCGTCGTAGAGCCGTCCCACCGCGTCGACTGTCCGGTCGGTGAGGATCTTGTCGCCCGTGACCAGGGTGCCGTCGACGTCGGCGAGCATCAGCCGAATCGGTGGAGTACCGGCGTTCATGGCCGCACCCCTGCCATGACACCGGACGTGGTGACTGCGAGGTCGATCAGCTCGCGGTACCGGTCGGCGATCGTGGCCGCAGCCTGGTCCGCGGTGACGGTGGCGGCCAGCCAGGCCCGCAGCGGGTCCTCCCACAGGGTCCGGCCGACCGCGAAGCCGATGAACCCGGGTACGCCGGCCGCAATGCGGATCCACTCGCGAACCTTGGCCTCGTCGGCGCCGCGCCCGAGGACGACGCAGCTGACGTCATCGCGGTCGCCGGACCGTGCCTGCTCCACGACCCGGGCGCAGTCGTCGTGGGTTTCCAGTCCCTCGATCTTCCAGATGTCCGGTTCGACTCCGGCCTCCTGCAGGGCGCGGATGGTGGCGACGACGAGCGAGGGTCGCAGCTCGCGGTCGAACCACTCGTGGCTGTCATCGCACCGGGCGAGCTGGTCGTCGGTCGGGGGCACCAGCAGCTCGAACAGGAACGTCCGGCCGCTGTCGTGCAGCCACCTGGTGAGCTGGGCGAGCCGGTCGTTCTGGCGGGCGTTGACCTGCTGGTCACCTTCCGGGTTATAGCGGACGAGCACCTTCGAAAACGTCGGGTCGAACCGTTCGATGTGCGCACCGAACTCGCTGCCGTACTCGAAGTCGAACTCGGCCTGGCCGGACTTCTCCACCGGCATCGCGAGCAGGTGGCCGGCCGCCTGGGCAGCTGTGGCCACCTCTGTGCCGAACGCCTCGTCGACGAGGACGCCGGCCGCGTCGGCCGGTGCCCCGTGGTCGACGGCCCGGGTGAACGCCTCGTAGATGATGTTCTTGGCGTCCACGATCCCGTCGCGTACGGCCGGCGGGATCGGTGGTCTGGCGCCGAACAGGTCACGCTCGAACGATCCTCGATGGTCGAACGCCAGGAGATACAGGGGCCTGCGGTAGCCGAGGGTCATCGCCATCTCTCCTCTCGTGGGCGGTCCTCCCCTGGTGGACGGTCCGGGCGCGACCGTGGGTGTGTGGCACTGCGGGATCGGGGAGACTCTGCCGGTGTGAGTGCTGAGCGGGCCGAACGGGTGCGCGCCGAGCGGGAGCGTGCCGAGCGGGAGAAGCGGCTGGCGGCCGAGGCGGCCGCGGAGCTCGTCGCCGGCGGCATGACGGTCGGTCTGGGCACTGGCAGTACGGTGGCCTACCTGCTTCCGGCGCTCGCCCGGCGCCGACAGTCGATCCGCTGCGTTGCGTCGTCTCCGCGTACCCGGCAGGCCGCGGAGGAGCTGGGGCTCACCGTCGAGGCGTTCGGCACCCTCGACCATCTCGACCTCACCATCGACGGCGCCGACCAGATCGCGCCCGGCGGCTGGCTGGTCAAGGGTGGAGGCGCTGCCCACACCCGGGAGAAGATCGTGGCCGCCGCGGCTACCCGGTTCGTTGTCATCGCCGACTCGCGCAAGCCGGTGGATGCACTGCATCCCCCGATCCCGGTCGAGCTGCTGGAGTTCGGCCTGCCGACCACGTTGCGCCGGCTTGCCCCGGTGGCACTCCGGGACGTGCCGCGCAGCCCCGACGGCGGCGTTATCGCCGACTACCACGGCGACGTCGGAGACCCCGCCCGGCTCGCGGCACGGCTGGCCGCGACACCGGGACTCGTAGAACACGGACTGTTCCCGCCCGACCTGGTAGCAGAAATCCTCATCGGACACGGAGACTCGGTCGAGCACCGTACGATCGGCGGACCGAGCCGCTGACACCCGTGCCGGCTTCCGCGGCGGCCGTTTCCCCCGTACCCGCAGGCTCGCCTGCCCGGTCATGAGCCCGAGGCTCCACGGTCGGCGACGATGAGTGACTCCCGCGCCTCGACCCGGCCTGCCGGGATGGACTCGTCACTGGCGAGCACCTTCGCCAATGCCGATTGTTTCTCCGCCCCGGTCACCAGCCAGAGCAGCTGGTCGGCCCGAGCGAGTGCCGGATAGGTGAGCGTCATCCGCGGATGGCCCTGGTAGTCGCCGGTGACCGCGACCAGATGGTCGGTCACCTTGAGCACCGGGTCGTCGGGGACGAGGGACGCCGTGTGCCCGTCCGGGCCGAGACCGAGATGGATGAGGTCGAACCGGTCCGGCAGCAGCCCGGCGTACCTGTCGGCGGCGGCGTCCAGGTCGGGGTCGGTAACCGGCATGGGGACCACCTCGGCCGGCGCCCGTCCCAGGCTGGCGCGCAGGTGGGTCAGGTTGCGGGCGGGGTCCCCGTCCGGGGCGACCCTCTCGTCGACCTGGAAGATCACGATCCGGTCCCACTGGAGGTCCCGGGTGGCGAGTTCGGCGAACATCGCCCACGGGGTGTGGCCGCCGCTCACCGCGAACGTGAACCGCTCGTGGTCGCTGATCGCCGCCCGGCAGCGTTTGACCACGATGTCGGCGGCCCCCGCGACCACCGCGTCCGGGGTGGTGAGGACTTCGAGCTCGTGCTGCATGGGCCTTTAGTCTTTCTTCTCGACGTGGCCGCCGAACTCGGCGCGCATTGCCGACATCGCGGCATCGGCGAACTGGCCGAGCCCGCGGGATTCAAACCGCTCGTTCAATGCGGCGGTGATAGTCGCGGCAGGAACGCTCTCCTCGATCGCCGCGATCACTGTCCACCGTCCCTCACCGGAGTCGGAGACCCGACCGGCGAAACCGTCCAGCTGAGGGGAACGGGCCAGAGCCTCGGCGAGCAGGTCGATGAGCCAGGACTGGATAACCGAGCCACGGCGCCAGACCTCGGCAACCTCGGCCACGTCGAGGTCGTACTGGTAGGCCTCCGGGTCGCGCAACGGGGCGGTCTCGGCATCGACCTGGCGGCCCTTCTCGCCGATGTTCGCGTGCCGCAGAATCGACAGTCCCTCGGCGACTGCGGCCATCATGCCGTACTCGACACCGTTGTGAACCATCTTCACGAAGTGCCCGGCACCGCTCGGGCCACAGTGGAGATAGCCCTGCGGCGCGGTCCCGTCGCGGGTCCGACCCGGTGTGAGTGCGGCGCTCCCGCTGCCGGGAGCGATGGTGGCGAAGATCGGGTCGAGCCACTCCACCGTGCGACTTTCGCCGCCGATCATCAGGCAGTAGCCGCGCTCCAGGCCCCACACGCCACCCGAGGTGCCGCAGTCCACGTAGTGCAGTTGCCGCTCCGCCAGCTGTCTCGTCCGGGTGATGTCGTCGCGGTAGTAGGAGTTCCCGCCGTCGATGACGATGTCGTCGCCGTCGAGCTGACCGACCAGCTGGTCGAGGACGTTTTGGACGACGCCGGCGGGCACCATCATCCAGACCGCCCGGGGCCGGTCCAGCTGGGCCACGAGATCCTCGAGGGAACTGGCGCCGCGAGCCCCCTCGGCCACGAGCGCTTCCACGGTCGCCGGGTTGCGGTCGTACGCCACGCAATGGTGGCCGTCGCGGGTCAGCCGGCGGACGAGGTTGGCCCCCATCCGGCCAAGCCCGATCATGCCCAGTTGCATGGGTCTGTCCGTGGCCATGGTTGGTCCCCCCTCGGCTCGGGTGGTGCTCGGTCAGGTGCGCATCGCGCGGTAGCGGCGGATCAGGGCGTTGGTGGACGAGTCGTGCGTGAGCTCGGGTTCGGTGTCGCTCTCCAGCTCCGGCGCGATCCGGGTGGCCAGGACCTTGCCGAGCTCGACCCCCCACTGGTCGAAGGAGTCGATGCCCCAGATCGTCCCCTGGGTGAAGACGCTGTGTTCGTACAGCGCGACCAACGCTCCGAGCAGCTGGGGCGTGAGCTCCTTGGTCAGCAGGACGTTCGACGGCCGGTTCCCCTCCATCACCCGGTGGGGCACGACGTCGGCCGGCGTGCCCTCAGCGCGTACGTCCTCCTCGGTCCGGCCGAACGCCAGTGCCTGCGCCTGCGCGAATACGTTCGAGGTCAGCAGGTCATGGTGGTTCCGGAGCGGGTTGAGGCTCCGGCCGAAGCCGATCAGGTCGACCGGGATCAGTCGGGTGCCCTGATGCAGCAGCTGGTAGAAGCTGTGCTGGCCATTCGTGCCCGGCTCGCCCCAGTAGACCGGACCGGTGTCGTAGTCGACGGACCGGCCATCGAGCGTCACATGCTTGCCGTTGGACTCCATGGTGAGCTGCTGGAGGTAGGCCGGAAACCGCTTGAGGTACTGGTCATACGGCATCACGCCGATGCTCTGCACTCCGAAGAAGTTGACATACCAGCACGTGAGCAGCCCCATCAGCACCGGAAGGTTCTGCCCGAGCGGTGCCGTCCGGAAGTGCTCGTCCATCTCGTGGAAACCGGCCAGCATCTCCGCGAACTGCACTGGGCCGATCGCCACCATCGTGGACAGGCCGATCGCCGAGTCCATCGAGTAGCGACCGCCCACCCAGTCCCAGAAGCCGAACATGTTCTGCGTGTCGATTCCGAACGCCGCGACCTTCTCCGCGTTCGTCGACACCGCGACGAAGTGCTTCGCGATCGCGTCCTCGGAGCCGAGCTCGCCGACCACCCAGTCCCGGGCGCTGTGCGCGTTCGTCAGCGTCTCCAGCGTGCCGAACGTCTTCGAGGAGATGATGAACAGCGTCTCCTCCGCGGTCAGGTCGCGGGTCGCCTCGACGAAGTCCGTGGCGTCGACGTTGGACACGAACCGGAACGTCAAATCGCGGTTGCTGTAGTGGCGCAGCGCCTCGTACGCCATCACCGGGCCGAGGTCGGAGCCACCGATGCCGACGTTGACGATGTTCCTGATCGGCCTGCCGGTGTGGCCCGTCCACTCGCCGGAGCGGATCCGCCGGGCGAACTCGGCCATCCGGTCGAGTACCTCGTGCACCTGCGCCACGACGTCCACCCCGTCGACCACCAGCGAGCTGCCTTTCGGCATCCGCAGCGCGACATGCAGCACCGACCGGTGCTCGGAGGTGTTGATCGGCTCTCCGGCGAACATCATGTCGCGCCGGCGTTCCAGCTCGGACTCCTCCGCCAGCTGCATCAACAACCGCAGCGTCTCGTCGGTGACACGATTCTTGGAAAAGTCGAGGTAGATGCCGGCGGCTTCGGCGGTCAGCCGCTCGCCCCGATCCGGATCCATCTCGAACAGCTCACGTAGGTGCCGGGGGCCGATCTCGGCATGGTGCTGCTCGAGCCCCTTCCAGGCGGGTCGTTCACGTAGTGGAGTGGTCGGCATCGGTCGCTCCTCCGGTGATGGTGTACGCCGGCCGGCGGGTGTCGCTATTCGACGTGTCGGCGTCAAGCTGTCAGTGCATCAGGTGAGCGCGGTGCGCTGGGTGGAAATCCGTTCCAGCAGGTCCTTCCAGGCTGCCACGAACGCCTTCGCACCCTCCCGCTGGAGTCGCTCGGCGAGCGCGTGTACGTCGACCCCGGCGTCGGCGAACCGGGCCAGCATCAGGTCGCCCTCGCCGCCGTCGGCGGGCATCGGCTCCCCGACCTCGCCGTGGTCGTGGAACGCCTCCAGCGTCGAGTCCGGCATGGTGTTGACCGTGAACGGCGCTGCGAGCCCGTGGACGTACAACGTGTCCGACGCGGCCGGGTCCTTCGTCCGGGTGCTCGCCCACAGCAGGCGCTGTGCCCGCGCCCCCGCATTCAGCAGCCGCTGCATGTCGTCGGAGTCGAGCAGCTGCCGGTACGCGCGGTAGGTGTCGAGGCCGACCGCCAGGCCGAGCTGGTCCTTCAACTGCGCGGACACCTGGTCGGCCACCGCCGCGTCCCACCGGGACATGAACACCGACGCGACCGAACCGACCGCCGGGTCAAGGTTGAGGTCGACTCGCCGCTGCACTCCGTCGAGGTACGCCTGCGCGGCCGCGCGATAGTGGTCGGCGGAGAACAGCAGGGTGACGTTCACGGGAATGCCGGCCGCGACCGTCTCGGTGATCGCCGGCAGGCCTTCGGCAGTACCGGGGATCTTGATCAGCAGGTTCGGGCGGGCCGCGCGCGCATGCAAACTCTGGGCGGCCACGATCGTCGCGTCGGTGTCGTACGCCAAGAGCGGTGACACCTCAAGCGACACCCAGCCGTCCACGGCGTCGGTGCGTTCGTGGATGGGCAGGAACAGGTCCGCGGCCCGCCGCAGGTCCTCGATCGCCAGGTCGAAGAAGACCTCCTCATCGGAGCGGTCCGGTGCCGCGCATGCGCGGATCGCCTCGTCGTAGTAGCCGCTCTCGATCGCCTTGTCGAAGATCGACGGGTTCGAGGTGAGTCCGGTGATCGAGTAGCTGTCGATGTAGTGCTGGATCTCGCCGTCGTCGAGCATCCGGCGGGTGATGTTGTCCAGCCACAGGCTCTGCCCGCGAGCGTGTAGCTGCTGGGTTGCGGTCACTGGCGGTCCTTTCCGGTGGGCGGGGGCGCGGAGGCTGGTCCCGCGGCGGGTGGCGGCGCGGTGGGTTGAGGGGTGCCGGCACGGCGCGCCTGCTCGGCGACGAGTGCCCGGGCAACCTCGGTCACCCGTTCCGGGGTGAAGCCGAACTTCGTCAGCAGCTGCTTCAATGGCGCCGACGCACCGAACGTGTCCATGCCGATGACGGCGCCGGCCGGTCCGACGTACCGGTCCCAACCCAGCGTCGATGCCTGCTCGATCCCGACCCTGGCCGTGACCGCCGGTGGGAGAACCTCGTCGCGGTACTCCCGGGGCTGTCGGTCGAACAGCTCCCAGCACGGCATGCTCACGACCCGGGCGCCGATCCCGTCGGTGGCCAGCTCGTCCCGCGCGCTGAGGGCGAGCGCCACCTCCGAGCCCGTGGCCAGCAGCAGGACGTCCGGCGTACCACCCGACGGCGGGTCCGCAAGCACGTACGCCCCGCGCTCGACTCCCTCCGCCCCGTGCAGCACGGATCGGTCGAGGGTCGGCAGCGACTGCCGGGACAGGACCAGGGCGGCCGGCTCGTGGCGGAGCGCACCGACGACCCGCCAAGTCTCGACCACCTCGTTCGCGTCGGCCGGGCGGAACACGAACAGCCCGGGCATCGCCCGCAACGACGCGAGCTGCTCGACCGGCTGGTGGGTCGGCCCGTCCTCGCCGACCCCGATCGAGTCGTGCGTGAAGATGTGCACGACCGGCACCTCCATCAACGCCGACAGCCGGATCGCGCCCCGGGCGTAGTCGGAGAAGATCAGGAATCCCGACCAGTACGGCCGCAGCTTGGTCAACGCCATCCCGTTCGCGATGGCGGCGGACGCGTGTTCACGTACGCCGAAGTGGAGGTTCCGGCCACCGCGCTCGTCGGGCTGGAAGTCGCCGGCACCTTCGAAGCGCAGCAACGTCTTCGTCGACGGCGCCAGGTCGGCCGAACCGCCGAGCAGCCACGGCACCGCCTCGGCGAGCTGGTTGAGCACCTGGCTGGAGGAGTCACGGGTGGCGAGCCCCTTCGGGTCGGCCGGGAAGTCCGGAAGTACCGCGTCCCAGCCGGCCGGCAGCTCGCGGCGCTGCATCCGCTCAACCTCGTCGGCCAGGTCCGGGTAGGCATTGGCGTACTCCTTGAACGTCGCCTCCCAAGCGGCCCGAGTCGCCTGCCCACGGGCGCCGATCCCGCCCTCGAACCAGTCGCGTACGCCGTCCGGCACGTAGAAATCTTTGTCGTCGGGCAGCCCGAACATTCGCTTGGTTGCCTTCACCGCCTCGGCACCGAGTGGCGCACCGTGCGCCTTCGGTGAATCCTCGAGCGGCGAACCGTACCCGATGTGGCTGTGGACGACGATCAGAGTCGGCCGCGCGGTTTCGGCCTTGAACGACTGTATGGCCCGCCGGATCGCGTCCAGGTTGTTCGCATCAGCGACGGTCGTGACGTTCCAGCCGTACGCGAGGAAACGGGCAGCCACATCCTCGGTGAACGTGATGTCGGTGTGCCCCTCGATCGTCACCCGGTTGGAGTCGTAGATCCAGCACAGGTTCGACAGCTGCTGGTGCCCGGCGATGGAGGCCGCCTCGGACGAGATGCCTTCCATCATGCAGCCGTCCCCGGCCAGCGCGTAGACGTCGAAGTCGAACAGCGTGGCATCGTTGCGGTTGTACCGGGCGGCGAGCCACTGGCCGGAGATCGCCATCCCGACCGACATGGAGACGCCCTGGCCGAGCGGTCCCGTCGTCGCCTCCACCCCGCTCGTCAGGTGGTATTCAGGATGACCTGGACAATGCGAGCCGAGCTGACGGAACGTCCGGAGGTCTTCGAGGGTGACCGCGGGACGACCGAGCACCTCGTAGTCGGGGTCGACGGCACGTACGCCGGTGAGGTACAGGAGTGACCAGAGCAATGCAGACGCATGCCCCTCGGAGAGCACGAACCGGTCCCGGTTCGGCCAGATCGGATCAGTGGGATCGAATCTCAGGTACTGCTGCCACAGGGTGTAGGCGACCGGCGCGATACCCATCGGCGTACCAGGATGCCCCGACTTCGCCTTCTGCACCGCGTCCATGCACAGGCCACGGATCGTGTTGATGGACAGCGAGTCGAAATCCGTCATACGGACAGGCTGTTCCGCTCGGCCCTACCTAACAGGGGCCCGCCGGCTCGCGTCGCCCGGGGCCAAAGACCCGACGACCCCTGTGGGTCCCCGGGCATGTCACCGCGCGTAGGGCACCGAATCTCCGGATACCGTGTCAGTGCGGTGCCACTGTCTGCGACATGGTCTCTTGCGACAACCCGGCTCCCGGTATAGCGAAACCCTGGCGTTCCGGCTTTGTCCGTCCAGGTGCCGCTGCGCGACCCGGGCCCGTGCCCGCTCTCGATCGTCACCTACGCCGCGACACCCTCGGCCGGGCCCTGCGGCCGCTGCTCGACCTGATCACCGAGACCCGGTCCTCACCAAAGAAGAACGGCCGCGCAAGCGGCCGCCGGGGGAATAGAACCGGTCCGTAGGGTGTCTGTATGTCTGCACGTCCAGGTGCGTTTCACCTGGTCCCAGCTTGGCGCCGTAAGGCCGGGAAGGGAGAGCTGTGCCCCAGCAGACCCAGTTCCACAAGAACCCGGAAGCCGTTTCGCGGCTCGATCCGGAGCAGTACCGCGTGACCCAGAAGGACGGCACCGAACGCCCGTTCGCCAACGCCTACTGGAACAACCATGAGCCCGGCATCTACGTCGACGTCGTGTCCGGCGAGCCGCTGTTCGCATCGGTCGACAAGTACGACAGCCGCTCCGGCTGGCCGAGCTTCACAAAGCCGATCGCCGAGACGAACGTCGTCGAGCGCGAAGACGTCGGCCACGGGATGATCCGGACGGAAGTCCGGTCGCTGCACGGGGACAGCCACCTCGGCCACGTCTTCGACGACGGTCCCCTCGACAAGGGTGGACTGCGCTACTGCGTTAACTCCGCGTCGTTGCGGTTCATCCACCTCGACGACCTGGAGAACGCAGGGTACGCCGAATACCGCACCCTGTTCACGAGTGATGCCAACACTGACACGACGAAGAGTAAGGAGCCGACGTGACCACCGAGAAGGCGATCCTCGCCGGCGGCTGCTTCTGGGGGATGGAGGAGCTTTTCCGCCACCAGCCCGGCGTCGTGTCCACGCGCGTCGGCTACAGCGGCGGCGACGTCCCGAACGCCACCTACCGCAACCACGGCACCCACGCGGAGTCCATCGAAGTCGTCTACGACCCCGAGAAAACCGACTTCCGCGCGCTGCTCGAGTTCTTCTTCCAGGTGCACGACCCCTCGACGAAGAACCGGCAGGGCAACGACATCGGCACCAGCTACCGCTCGGCGATCTTCTACGCCAGCGACGAGCAGAAGCGGGTCGCCGAGGACACGATCGCCGACGTCGACGCCTCGGGCCTGTGGCCAGGCAAGGTTGTCACCGAGGTCACCCCGGCCGGCGACTTCTGGGAGGCCGAGCCCGAGCACCAGGACTACCTGCAGAAGTACCCCCACGGCTACACCTGCCACTTCCCCCGCCCCGGGTGGAAGCTCCCGAAGCGGGCGACAGCCTGACACCTCCGGCGCGTATCCGGGAAAAGCGTGGGCGTGGAGAGCCCCATGCGTGACTTCCCCAGGCGATGATCCGGGATCGGCCACGTCGAGCCCGTCCCGCGGCGGCTCCGGGCGATGGCCGGAGGCGGTGGAATGACCCACGCCATGCCCTCCGTAATTCTCCAGCCCTCAAGTGAGCGCGGCCCGCAGCGCTGCATCTGGCGTGGACCCGCCGCGCGACGCTCTTTCCCTGGTAGGCCAGACGGCGTGGGCTTCACGGGACGGCGCGGCACGATGAAGGCGGCGGCTTCGGCAGCGTCGCGGGCGTGTCCGGCAGGACGTGGGCGTAGGTGTCGGCGGTGACCGTTCTCGTGGAGTGGCCGAGCAGTTCCTGAACGAGTGTTCAAGTCCGCTCCGGCGGCCTGCGCCTGGATACGGTAAAGCAGTGAAGAGGAGTCTGGTTTCGCATCAGCCACCCCGTAGTACGGCGTGGCGTTAATGATTGGACGGTTGTTCCTGGGAGGATGCTGGTATGGCTCATCCTCCTGCTGCGGCGTTGGTGTTGCATGACGGTGATCGGGACGTTCTTGGTTCGTGGGTGCGATCG
>NZ_JBEEAB010000048.1:0-11760 GCF_040120725.1 Actinopolymorpha sp. B9G3
GACGCCCATCCCCACAAGGAAGAACCGGCTCGATCACAGACCACAAACCATCGTCGATCACACCTGAACGGATCATGAAACCAATACTGGCCGACCACACACCACATCTTTAGGAGACACGACCTAAGCCGACCTTGTTGTAGGTGTAGACGGTCTTCCGCGCCGGATCACCCTGTTCATCGACGGGGGCGTTGGACTCGACCAGCTCGTCCATCGGACTGTAGACCGCGGTCGAGATTGCACCGTTGGGCGCGGTCGCGGTGGTGATGTTGTCGTTGGCGTCGTACTCCGGCGCCGGTGTGGTGATGAACTCCCCCGCCGCCTGGTCCTTGGGCACGACGTTCTCACCCGGCCGGCCGAACACGTCGTAGTCCTGGGTGGTGACCTTGCCGGCGGCGTCGGTGACCTCGGTGACCTGGCCGCGGATGTCGTAGACGAACGTGGTGTCGTCGTTGTCCGGGTCGGCGTCGTCGATCGTCTGCGGATAGCCGCTGTCGTCGTAGTCGGCGAAGGTGCTCGTGTTGCCGTTCGCATCCGTCGAGGTCAGCAGCTGACCCCACGTGTCGTAGGTGTGGGTGGTCTGGAAGTCATCGACCGGTGTCGCGGTCGCGGTGCCTGCCGGGTCGGTCACCGACGTCAGGTCACCCTCGAGGTTGTAGTCGAACGCCCACTGCCGGCCCTCGGGGCTGGTCTTGGTGGCCAGGTCAACCACATGCCCGTTCAACGCGACCGGGTCATAGGTGAACCTGGTACCTACATGAGCGTTGCTGTTTGCCTTCGGGTCCTTGACCTCGGTCGGGTAGCCGGTCTTCGGGTCGTAGACCCAGGTGGAGACCGCGCCGTTATCCTCTTCGAGCCGGCTGACGTTGTTGTCGGAGTCCCACTGCAGCGCCGTGGACTCCGACTTGGCGTTGGTGATCTGGGTCGCTCGGCCCCGGTTGTCCAACTGGTAGCTGGTGTCGTGGGTCATCGGATCGGTCACGACCGTGTTGATGAAATCGCCTTGTGGCCCGTCCGGGTCGGTGTAGGCGATCGCCGTGGTGCTGTCGCGCCGGTCGGTGATGCTCTTGTTCCACCAGTGGAACTGCGGGTCATCACCGGGCGGGTCGTAGTAGGCCAGATCGGTGGTGTTGCCCCGCGGGTCCGTGACGGCCACGAGTTTGACGTTCTTGTTGCCCTGGTCCGCGTCGTAATCGAACCGGAACACCTTCTGCACCGATGCGCCGGCGCCCGCGCCGTCGACCATCTTCGCCATCAGACCCTTGTCGGTGTAGGCGAAAGTGACCGTCCGGCCGGAGATGTCGGTGAGCGAGGCCACCTGGTCGATGATGTGCGGGTTCGTCAGATTGGTTCCCGACTGCTCGGCACCAGTGTCATCGATCCACGTGTAGTCCTCACCCTTCTCGTAGTAGTCCAGGCTCAACGTCTCCCGGCCGGTCGGGTCGGTGATGTACTTCAGGAACTTGACCGGCTTGTTCATCGACTTGCGATGCTCGTAGGTGAAGAGCATCTCGTTGCCGTTGTTGTCCACCACCGCCGACAGGTAGCCATCACAGTCGAAGTAGAACTCCGTCCGGTCCGGGCGGGTCATCACCCACGCCCGGTCCTCCTGGGTGTTCTGGGCACAGGTCACCAGCCGCTGCAGATACAGATGCACCCCCGCCGGGGACACCCACTCGCTCCCGTTCCAGGTGAAGAAGTGGCTGGTGCCGTCCCCGTCGGTCAGCGTGACCTTGGTCGGGTTCGGGTTCGGGTGGAAGTCCAGTGGCGAACCCAGCCGCATCAGGGTCGATGCCTGCAACGACCAGCCATACCCCATCGACGAGGTCGAGGTGTCGGTGGAGTTGTAGGACATCCGAACGAACGTCGACAGCCCACGTGAGGGGTTGGTGAACGCGTCATAGGACCACACCGTGTTGCCGGAGTGAAGGTTCGTCACCGCCGCCGACCCCGCGCCGGTATCGGTGCCGGCGTAGGAGAACCACCGCTCCAACCCAAGCTCGTCAGAGGTCGGGTCCTCCACCGCCACGTGCTGGTCCAGGCTCGGGATCTGGTCGGCCGACTCGGACAGCCACTGCCCCGCCGAGGTGTTACGCAGGTCCCACTGCAACACCGCTGCTTCACGCTTGTTGGTGTTGCCCGTTTCAGCCTGAACCGGTGCCTCGACCTGGGCATTGACTGTCACCGTCTCACCCGGCGACACGTCTTCAGGCAGGGTCGTTTCCAGCCGGTTCTCCGCCGTTGTCACATCGGTGCCGTCCGGCAGCGCCCAGTGGTAGGACAGCTTCCGCGAAGACGCGGGCCACGTAGTGGCCGTCGTGTTGGTGAGCGACACCTCCGTGGCATAGGGCTGACCTTCGGTCATCTGCGCCGGGGTGTCCGGCGCGTAGTAGGTCGACTCCGTTGTCTTCTCCAGGTACTGCACGACCAGCTGCGGCCGCAGCTCCAGGTCGCGGGTGAACTCACCGGACAAGAAGATCGCCCGCTGCTGCGGACCAGACGCCGACTCGTCCCGCACCTTGAGCAGCAACCCGTGATTGGACGCCGGGTCATCCACCCAACCCTGCACGACGTCGTCCATCCACCAGGTGTGCCGCTTCGGGTCGAGATCGATCCCGGACACGGAGTCGCCCACCTGCGGGTCGTACTCCCCACCCGGTGTCCACGCATCGCCGGTTGCCGCCTGGTTCCAGGTCGCCGTCGTCTCGGCGTACGGGGCGGTCAACGCGTGCGCGTCCACGGTCGCGCCTGACCCGGTCGCCTCGGTTTTCCACAACATCAGATCCGCGTCAGTGACAGTCACCCCCGACGGGATCGCCGACAGATCGGGAAACTCCACCAGCACCCGTGTCTTGCCGTAGGTGGAGGAGTTGTTCCCCACCATCAGCCACGGCTCTCCATCGAACACGTTGAGATTCTGAGTCGGCAACGTCGAGGAGATGGTGGTGTCGGAGGCGTTCAGCTGCAGGATCTGCATGATCCGGCCCGCCTTCGGCAGCCGCGCCAACTGCGTCGTCGACGGGACGACCGTGCCGTCCTTCCGCTTCACCGCCACCATGTAGTAGTAGAAGGTTCCCACCGGATCCGTACTGTCCGCAGGAGTAGGGATCGCCGAGGTGTCCGTATAACCGGTCGCAGTCTTCGCCACCGGCGCCACCAGCGTCGCCGCCGACGGGACGAAATGCTGGGTCTGCGTCCGGTGCACCTGGTACTCGACGATGTCATCCCCGGCCGCCCCGCTCGGATCCTGATACGCCGACCACGACAGCGCCGCACCCGTCGAATACGACTTCCGGATCGGGTTCAACTCCACACCCGGCTCGCCATAGGTCAGCACCAGCTTCGGCCGGACCGCCGTCTCGTCCTGGTAGATGTACTCACTCGGCAGATACCTTGGCCCACCACGACCCAACACCGACTCATCGGTCGCCTTGATCATGAACCCGTGATTCGGGGCCGTCCCCTCGATCCAGGACCGCACCGTGGAGGTCACCGCATACGCATGCCACCGGTTGTTCCGGTTGGCCAGCTTCGTGACCCTGCCCCACTTGGTGAACTGCACCGCATCGGCGATCGTCGCCTTCGTCGAGTCCGTCGAGTCCCGCAGCACCACCTTGTGCGACGACCCCGCAACGAACGGCTTCGTACCCAGCGTCGTCCACACGCCCTCGCTGCCGGCCGTCTGGTCCACACTGTAGGCCTGGGACCCACCGTCATAGTGCACCGTGTACGAGGCATTGGTCGGCCGGTTCGTGCTCGGCACGTAGTGCGCCTCAACCTCATAGTTCCCCGACAGAGCGAGGTTCGGCACCCAGGTGAACGTCTCACCCGACGTGGCATTCAGGTTGTACTGGTAACCCCCACCCACGGCGTACTGCGGCAACGTGCCACTGTTCGACTCCGGCCACGCACCCGTCCACGAAACCCGGCCACTCGAAGAATTGTCGACGATCTCCCGGTCATGACCCACCGCACCACCCGCGGCATTGATGGAATTCCAGGTGACCGTTGCCTCATTCCACGGGCTGTCGACCCGACGCGCCTCCATCTCCACGTCAAAGTCGTTCGTCGTGTGTGCCTGGTCGAAATACAACATCAACTCGGCCGACTGAAAGTCAGCACCACCCGGCGTCTGCACCTGCGAGACGTCGAACTGCACCAGACTCCGCACAATCTGCGTGTCCGTCGTCCCCACCGACAACCGGCCACCATCACCGAAGTTCGTCGTCGGTGTCCCCGACTGGATCAACGCATCCTGCCCGTCCGCAGGGTTCGGCACGATCTTGATCGTCGGATCCACCACCACCGGAAACTTCCGTGCAGAACTCGACAGCCACTTCCCGTCCGCCCGCACCGTCACCGTCACCTCAGACCCCTGCTGGTCCAGGGTCTGCGTGACCTGATCCGACCACACCTTCCCGTACGGCGACTCCGCATCGTCGGCCGCGTCATACATGAACGGCTTCGGCATCACCCACAACGGGTCCGACTCCACACCCTTGCGCCAGAAGCCGATCCAACCGTCCTCATCCTGCCGCGCCTCAATACCGCCACCGGCATGCAGTGTGAAGGTGAACACCGCATCCTGGCCGTCAGCCGGAGCCGACTCCAGGACGATGTTCTCCTTCAACCCGTCCGTGCCCACCTCATAGGACACGTCCGCCGAACCGGCCACATCCGGGTAGGTGACCGTGGAGCCCTCCACCACCGGCCGCACAACGGTGGCCTCACCAGGCAGACCCAGACTCAAGCTTCGGCCTGCGTGTTCGAATCGCATCAGCCGATCCGTGGAGTCACCGAAAAAGCTGCCGAACGCATTCGACTCGTTACCCACCACAAAACCCGGCCGCCTCGTCGACGGCCGCACACTCGTGTCAATCTCACGCCAGTCACCGCCAGCGTCCCGGTAGTGAACCGGCGCAGCCGACAGCTCCGCCTGCACCCGACCATCCGCCAGCTCGAACACCTTCCCGCTCGCCGAACGACGACCCGTCAACTCCCGAACCCGCCTCGGCTCCGGCAACGCCTCACCCACCGGCACCGGTACCCGGCGAGGCACCGCCTCCTCCGACCTCACAGCCCGAGCCGAGCCCGCCTCCGGCCCCGCGGGCTCGTCCTCACCACCCAACAGACCCGCAAACCCGCCGCCAACCAGCCCAACCCCCGCCAACAACCGGCCCCACACACCCGGCCCATCATCGGACGTCGCAGCTGACTCGGCCGCAATCGCAGGCGCCTGCAACAACGACAACCCCACCAACATCGCCGTCACCAACGCCAGCAGTTCTCGACGACGATCCCACCTCGCCCTGCGACGGACGGTGGAATGCCGCGCTGCGATACAAGACCTACGGCTAGGAATGGATCCAACATTTCGAGCAGTACGACGCGACCCAGGCATGGCCACTCCCACCAAAGGATCAACAAGGCAGCGAATATGTAGCGCGCCCCACCGCCACACCGCTAGGTCCAGTTCGCGAGATCGATTAGTCCGGAATGCGGACGCAAACCGGCCGATTGACAACCTCCAAACCGATCTATACCAACCCGACTGCGACCTTTGTCACGATTTGTCGTGCCATGGATCCACATCACAGAACGGCATAGATCAGACAAGACAGGAAGTCTTCACAGACACGTCAGAAGCGCAGGGACCAGAAGGCACGTACCACAAGTGGCCAACTTGAACGAGCAGCCAACGCAGCCTCCGCGGATGGCTCATTTCAAACCCATCCGTCACCCAAGCCCGCCGACCAGCAGGCGCGCTACCGGATCGGGACCTAACGGCTCTGGGCACCACACATTCGTGCTCCTAGGTGGTGGAAGCCGGCCGAACCTCGACGCCGACCACCTCGCGCACGTATGCATCGCGCCGCTCCTCGCCGCGGACCACGCTCGTGCGGACCGCGGTGGCCTAGTGCGGGCTGTTCGCCGGATCTCGGGCTACCCTGCCGCATCCATGGAGGCTGGAAGCATCGTCATTCTTGGTCAGTTCTGTGCCTGGCCTAGCGATCGCTCTGTGCGGTAGTCTCCGACCGATTTGGTGGACCTCTCTCGAGGCCCACCATTCTCTTGTCCCATTCAAATCGGACATTTCATAAGCAAATAAGGGACTCAGCGTGAGATCACGTCGGGTGTGGGGGTCCGCCTTGCTGGCGGTCGCGGGCCTGACGGGGGTGGCAGTGGTGGTGGGACCCGGCGTCGTTGCGCCGGTGAGTGAGAACGATCGGAGGTCTGGCGCGCGGGAGAGGCCCGTCACTGAGGGCGCCGAGGTGGTCGATGCCGCCCGACCGGCGCCGAGCCGGCACCGTTCGATCGTGCCGGCCCGTGACGAACGTGGCGGGGCGGCCGTCGCCCGGCGAGAGACCTCATTGTTCCGCACGATCGGCGCGACGTGGTCCGATCCGACCGCACCGGTCGACGGGACCATCGAGGTACGGACCAGAGACGCCGAGACAGGTGCCTGGTCGACGTGGTTCACCCTGGAGACCGATCTCAACCACGCTGGCGACAGCGAGGTCGGCGGACGCGGCGGCTCCGAGCCGATGTGGGTCGGCGCATCGGATGGCGTCCAGTTGCGGGCGAGCTCCGACAGCGCACGGTCCGCCCTGCCCGAGGGGCTCAGGCTGGACCTGATCGGACCGGAAACCCTCAACAAGACAACAGGGGCGCCGATCAAGCCGGCGGCGTACATGCTGGAGGACCCCACGACCTCACCGTCACCCACCGCGGACGGCACTCCCGAGCCGACCGCCACGCCCGCGGAGACGCCGGATCCGAGCCCGTCGCCGAGCCCCGAGCCGACGGACCTGCCGTCACCTACGCCGACGGCAACCCCGACACCCACCGCGACCTCGACGGTGCCGTCTGCGCCACCATCGACGGTGCCGAGGCCACCGATCGTCAGCCGAGCAGGTTGGGACGCCGACGAATCACTGGCGCCGAAGCCGCCGAAGTACCTGCCCGATGGCGTGATCAGAGCGGCCGTCGTGCACCACGTCGTCAGCAGGAACGACTACAGCTGCTCGGAATCACCCGAAATCATCCGGGACGTGATGTACTACCAGACCGTCGTCCTGCGGGCTCCAGACGGGACCCCTGCCTACGACGACATCGGCTACAACTTCCTCATCGACAAGTGCGGCACCATCTTCGAAGGGCGCAAGGGCGGAGTTGACCGCCCGGTCCTCGGCGGTCACTCCCGAGGCTGGAACAGCCAGACCACCGGTATCGCCGTTCTCGGCAACCTCAACACCGCCACCCCGACCACCGCCATGTTGACCTCGATCGCCCGGCTGGCCGCCTGGAAGCTCGACCAGTACGGCGCCGAACCGGATGGCACCACCACGATGACCGCCGGAGACACCAACCTGCACAGCTACACCTTCAGATACTTCACCAAAGGGCAGAGCTACACGTTCCCGCGGATCGTCGGCCATCGTGACCTCAACGCGACCGAGTGCCCTGGCACGAACCTGTACGCCAAACTGCCCACCATCCGGAAGTGGGCATCCGGCCCGGTGCAGAGCCTCAAGGTGACCTCTGTCTCCGGCGCTGGACTGTCCGGATCGACGTACTACACCAAAGGCGGCATCACCGTCGGCTGGATCACCAGCACGCCGTCCAGTCTGATCACGAAGTTCGAGATCCTCGTCGACGGCACCGTCGCAGCTACCACCTCACACACCGCGCGGTCGGCACAGCTCACCCTGCCCTCCGGGACCCACAACGTGCAGGTGCGCGGGATCCACCAGTCAGGCAGGAAGACAACCACGGCCGCACTCGCGACGCTCACCGACACCACTGCGCCGAAGTTCACCACCAACCCGAAACTGTCGCTACGCAAGGGCACCGTCAACACAAGTGCCGTCCCAGTCGCATTGAGATGGAAGGCGACCGACAACACCAAGCTGAAGAACGTCAAGCTGACCTCCCCCACCTCGCTGACCTTCGCCCCATCCACCACCAGCCGGAACCTCACCACCAAGGCCGGCACCACCCGCACGTGGTCGATGACCGCCACCGACTACGCCGCAAACATGCGGACCGCATCGATAACCCGGACACCGGTCATCCTGCAGGAGTCTTCCGCCACGCGAGCCGGCACGTGGAAGGCGAAATACTCCAGCAACTACCTCGGCGGCAAGTCCTACACCAGCGCCACCAAAGGCTCCAGCCTGACCTGGACCTTCACCGGCAGATCAGCCGCATGGATCGTGTCCCGGGCCTCAGGGTCCGGCCAGGCCTACGTCTACGTCGACGGCACCCGCGTAGCCACCGTCGACCTCCGATCGACAACCGTGAAATACCGCCAGGCGATCTGGACCAAGACCTGGACCTCCAGTGCCAAACACAAAGTCAAGATCGTCGTCGTCGGCACCAGCGGCCGCCCGACCATCACCACCGACGGCCTCACCTACCTCAAATAGCCGGGCCGTCCTATGCACCCACCCAGAACACAAATCCGCTGGCCACCCAACAGTCCACCCAACCCGGTGACAGTACTCCTCGCCATCGGCGTCCTCGCCTTCGTCGTCGCATTCTGGCTGGCGGTGGCGTGGGGCATCACAGTCGCCGTGAACCGACCGAGTGAATCAGAATCCACGCCAGCGCCACCGCAACAAACCAGCACCCGCTGGAGCTAGCGGCGAAGGCCAACCCCTCCGCCGCTAGCTCCTGCATTTGCAGAGGATCCGCTGGTTGGCAGCACCCTGACCCCTAATCGCTTGGCGCGCCGAGAGGAGGCCTGTAGTGGCACTATCGGCCTGCGATCCACCCGCGCGACAAGCGACGGGACCCGTGCTGACGCTAGGGAGGATGTCGCTGCTACCTGCAGCATTACTCCCCAGCTCTGCCAGCCCGGGCGTTCCTTGTGGCGCGCGCGTCGACCTCAAGACTGGCCGATTCCGGCCAGTCGACCACCTCCGATCGATCTCGCTTCCCCACCACGGCTGATCACTGAATGTCCGATTCATCCGTTATGGTTTCTTTCATCGGGCGCCGCTAATCTGCTTGAATACAACTATTTCGGGCCGACATTGGTGATGCTCTGCGCTCGGACTGCACCACCTTCTGCGTGGTGTTCGCCGCCCGTCGCGGATCCAACAACACGTTTCGCGTTGGCGGCCGGATCACCCCTGATGTACACATGGGGAGCTTCTGACCCAGGGGGTTCAATGTCTGGATTACGCCATCCTGCTGATCAGCAGCATTCTTGCTGCCTGAGGTCCTTGTCGCCGCTGCCGGTGCAGCAGTGAACGAGGATCTGTGGGACACAGCCGAGCTTGATAGGCAGATTGGAGACGGCACAAGGCATGCGCCGTCCAGGGCCGTTGCCGGGTCCCGCGGGCACTACTACGGCGACAGGTCGCCAGCACGTTCCCGGGCCGTTGACGTGGTGCCGGATGCAGATGCACCCTTCGTTGGGGGATCGGCTCACGCGGACGGACGCGCACCGAGGCGACCTACCGTTCCAGGTAAGACGTCACACAGTGCGCCCGGCTCGCCACGGTCGCCTCGTCGACGTCGCGCCCTCCGGTCAAAGCGCCGGAGTCGTCGCTTGCGCAGAGCGGGTATCAGCCGATTCGGCCGTCGGCTCATCGCACTCGCAGCCCTTGCCGCCATTGTGTACTGGCACCGCCAGTCTGAGCTCACCGCTGCGACCGCAGTTTTCGTCTGCGTGGGCGGCTTCCTGCTCTTCATCCTGTTCACCGCGAGCAGGCAACAGCGATGGGATTCCAAACCCATTCCCGCTGGGCGGATCGTTGCCGTCGTTCCGGCGTTCAACGAGGATCCAGCCACGCTTCGCGCCTGCATCGAAAGCCTCCTCAGCCAGTCACTCCCGCTCGATGCGATCTACGTTGTGGACGATGGCAGCGATACGCCGGCGCAGGTGTACCACCATCCGCGGGTGTACTGGACAAGGACGGCCAATGGCGGCAAGCGCCACGCCCAAGCTGTCGGTCTGCAGGCCGAGAAATGGCGCGCCGACTTCATCGTTACCGTGGACAGCGATTCCGTTGTCGCCCGCGACGGCGTGGAACGGCTCATGCGCGCCTTCTCCGATCGCCGTGTGCAGGCCGCCACCGGGCTGCCCGTCCTCCGTAACCGCACACGCAATCTCATCACCCGGCTCACCGACATGGAGATCGTGTACGGCTGCCTGACTCTGCGAAGCGCCCGCAGCGCACTCGGCTCAGTCATTCCCACCTCTGGCGCGTCCGCCGCATATCGCGCCGGCATCGTTTTCGACAATCTCACCGACTACCTGACGTCCGGCACGTACAGCGATGACCGCAGGCTCACCCACTACGCATTGCAAAGAGGCCGGGTCGTATCTGTCGACGAGGCCGTCGTCGAAACAGAGATGCCGAGCACCCCGCGAACGGTATTCAAACAGCGGCTGCGCTGGTTCAAGGGCTCGTTCAAATGGCTGCCCTGGGAACTCCGCCACTTGCGTGGCGTGCCGCTGGCGTTTCGGGTCTGGAACCTGTCGATGTTCCTCGCCTACCCCATCTTCATCGCACACGGCGCCATCGTGATGCCACTGACAGGTCACGCACTGACCCTCACGCCAGTGCTGTACTGGCTCACCCTGTTGTACATCCAGGCGTTCTACTACGTGATCGGGCGCAAGGGCGTTCCACTGCCCGAACGCCTCGCGTCCTGGGCCGTTCTCACCCCACTCGTATCCCTGTTCCAACTGGCCCTCATCCGGCCGGCAATGTACTTCGCCACAACCCAGGTCAAGAAGGAATCCTGGGCCACCCGAGGCACCGCGGCGCCTGTGCAGCACGGCACCATCCGCGCGACATTGCTCACTGCAGGCGAGAAATTCGTCCGGATCGAAGAGAAGCCTGACGACCCCATCACCGCCGAACTGCCAGTCGCGGAGGTTCTGCAGTTCGTCTCTGGATCGCCAGCCGATCCGGCCCCGGTTCCAACCGTCCCAGGTAGCCGTGACTTCAACGCCCACGGCGTTCCTGCAGCGAGGCCGCGGATACGCACGAAGTCCAATCGGCGCCCTCAGGTGACGCTGGCATTGGCCGCACTCGTGATGGGTGTGCTGTGCGGCGTACTCGGCGCGTCGATCTGGTGGTCCACAGAAACCTCTGACCAGCGGGCCGCCGAAGCTAGGAATGTCGTCGAGGTGCCGTCGTTGATAGGCCTTCCCGTCGAGGAGGCCCGCGAACGACTGCTCGCCGCCGGGCTGCAACCAGGCAAACAGCTCATGGAGGCAAGCGACACCGTGCCGGCCGGGCGGATAATCCGCACCGAGCCACGCGCCGGAGTTCGAATCGCGATAGATCAGCCGATCAACTTCATCGTCTCCGCCAGTGCAACACCCGGCACGGTTCCGCGCATCATCGGTAGCAGCCTCAAAGAGGCTCGGAAAGTACTCGCCAGAAACGACCTTCGCGTCGGGAAGCTCGTCAGACGGGACTCGCCGCAACCCGCAGATACCGTCCTGGATACGACGCCACCACCAGGCACCATCGTCGCCCCAGGGTCGAAGGTCAGACTCGTTATCGCCAGCGGATGGTCGGTTCTTCCCGATGTTCGCGGACTCAACGCCGACCAGGCTCGCAGCACGCTGCGAGCGGCCGGATTCGTCGTACGCCGCGCCACTGTCACTAGCTGTTGCGGTTCATGAGGTTGGTGACGCGGTGGTGGGGGTTGTGAGGAGCTGAGGCGGGTCTCCGTCGGCAGGATGTGAAGCGCTGACCACACGTCCTGTTCCGAAGGAGACCCGCGTGTCCC
>NZ_JBEEAB010000049.1:0-10474 GCF_040120725.1 Actinopolymorpha sp. B9G3
GATCGCACCCACGAACCAAGAACGTCCCGATCACCGTCATGCAACACCAACGCCGCAGCAGGAGGATGAGCCATACCAGCATCCTCCCAGGAACAACCGTCCAATCATTAACGCCACGCCGTACTAGTAGGCGCACCAGGCGCTTCTAGTCAACGGTCCAGACAGCGCGGGCACGGTATGGATAGCCGTCCTGCCCAGGCGCTTCGAAGGTGAACCGCACTCGTTGGCCGGCCCGAAGCTCTCGGTAGCCAGACAATTGAATGTGCGAGAAGTGGACGAAGCATCCGCCCGGAACTTCCGGTGCTGTGATCGCTCCCCAGCCTTCATCGCTGTCGAACCACTCAACCACGCCCGTCACGGACTGATCGGACTTCCGCCGCTTCGCCATGGGCCGATTATGCGCCGCACGAGGTTCCCGGAAGTCGCACCCTGCTCCCCCTAACCCCCAGAAGCGACGGTAGGCGGTCAGAAACCGTTGAACATCACCAGCCGCGAGCGATACGCAGTAGTGTCCGCCCATGAGCATGCTCGACGTCTGCTTCATGATCGGGCCGCTGGGAGCCCCCGTCATGACGACGTTGGCAATGACCGTCCTAGTGGTCCGGCACCGACGACGAGCGGTGCGGCTGGGTGCTCCCCTTGCGGTTCTCGTCGCTCTGTCGTGGGTGGGTTACTGGTACCTCTGGGGTAAAGCCTTCGAATACGCAGATGCCTTCAAGCCGGTACCGCCTCCGGTGGACACTGCGCGGACCACCTTGGCCGTGATCTGCGCGCTTGCCAGCGTCGCGCTCGTCACGGCCGCGGCGACCACGTTCGGATTCGCACCCCGCACCGATGTGCGCCGTGACGCGGCACGGCCCTAAGTCGCCAGCGTCCGGGCTCGTCACTGATCTACGAGTGGGTTCTCGTTCGCAGGTCACACGTCGATTCCGGCGTCCCTGACCGTGGGCTGCTCTTGGCAGGTGTCGGCTATGAGGGCTGGTGATGGCAGTTCGGTGGCACGTCGGGGGCCTCACCAGGTTGGAGCGGTCACATGTCACGAGACTGCCCGTCTGCCGGTGCGACCCGAAGCCAGTGATCCACCTCGCCCCAGCGTGGCACCTGCCGGACCACCCTGCCGCCGTCAGGTCGCAGCGGAGGTTCGCCACCGTCGGTGGTCGTGCCGTGTCCGCCAGGATCTCCTGGACGGACCACAGCCGACGACCGTCGTAGTCCGCGCCGCCCATCTCGGGTTCGGTCGCGAGATCCCACTCGTAGGCCCAAGCGACGGCGAGAGTGCCGTGGAGCGTGTAGCGGTGACCGACTCTTGGCCCGGGTGGATCCTGGTAGGTGACGAGCAACAGGTCGCTGGTGTCCAGAACCCAGGTATTGCCAGAGGATCGGGCACTGCCGGTCGCCTTGTACAGGCCGCGCCCGGTACCCGTGGGTCGAAGGCCGTCCACGTCCTCGGCCTCGGCTCGGTGGTCCGCAACGATGGCCATGCCAGCGACAAAGGTGTTCCCCACGCGCAGCGGTGCGATCTCACCGTCTTCTACCAGCGCGGAACACAACCGAACCCAGAGCGGCTCGTAGGCAGCCATGTCACTGAGCGTAGAGAAGCTAGCGACTGGCAGCTTGGGAATCGTACATATCCGGTGCTGGGAGCCGTCTTCCTGGCGCGAGCGAATGGCTGGAGCGGCCTGGAGGCCCCCTGGTTGTCCTCGGCTAATGGCCCGTTAATGGCCCGCCTGACCCTCTCGATGCGAACTGTCGGCGCCCAGGTTTCAGGCGTGCGACAGGCCGTCTCGGGCCTGGTCGGGTCCACCATCCCTGGCGCTGCAAGTCGTCGGTCAGGCTGGGCCTCAGTCGGTGTCGTGCTGGGTGGGGTCGACGCCACAGAGCTGGATGAGGCCCAGCCCTCGGCGACCATCCGGGATGCAGACGTACAGCGTGAACGTTCGGTCCCGTCGCTCCACTTCCGCCCATGCGAGGACCTGTGCAACGTCTGCGCCGGTGATCTCGTACTCGTAGGCGTGCCACATCACCTCTTCCTGCCGGATGCCCGGCGGAGCGGGTGGCTGTCGCCAGAAGTAGACCCGAAACGCTGGGGGATCGGCCAGACCCCAGGCCTCGTCGCGCGGATCGACCGGCCGTACCTCCATGTGGGCAGTGCCTCAGAGCAGCGGCCGGAGTGGAGGGCGCCGAGCGCACGCTGACCTCAGATCCAAAATTCCATCCGGACCTTCTGCCAGCGTCCACAGACGTCTGTCACGCGGCGGCGGAGAGACCGGGACGTCCGCGCAAGTCCAGGTCCGTCCAGACCCGGTGTTAGCAACGCCGTTAGCAAGCTCCCCCGAGCACGGCCAGCTTGGAAGATGTGCGCTCACCCCCAGCGTGGCTGAGTCGCGCTCACGAAGCAGGCGAGATGACCGCTGTTGACCGATGAGCGCCGAGACGTAGCCGCCACGTATGGCACGTATGTGGCACGCCGGGTGCTCGACCGGCGGAAGCGGCAACAGGCGGCTGGCAAGGACCGCTCGGGGGCACATCAGAGGGACAGCCCACCGACGACTTCACCATGCGCTGCAGCTACGGTCGGTTCATGCGGCTTCTGGGAGGTTCCGCGAGTCCGATCGGCTGGTCGGTTCAGTATCTTGATGCATCCACAGATGTTGTGCTCGACGCGGTGCGACAGGTGCGCTCCGACCATCGCGTGAGCATCTGTCCGGCTCAGCCGTATCCGAGTGTGCTCGACCACCTTCCTCCATTCGAGTCGCCGTGGACGCGAGAGCTTGTGATGCCATGTGGAAACTGGTCCGCGTACCTCAACAACGACATCAACGGCGGCGACCCGACAGCGATCGGGCCCGCTGTTGCCCGCCGGCTCGGCGTTCGCTGCGTGGTAGTCCAACATGCGCCTCGATACGGCCCCGGCCACGAGGGAACCCAGCTATGGGTATCGGGTCCCGAGGGCGAACCGCCATTGATGTATGAGCGGACCATCGAAGCGGTGGCTACCGACGGCCGATGGGAGTGGCACACATCGGGACAGCCGTTCACCTTCGAAGACGTGTCGCGCTATCGCTCGCGCCGAATCCGTGACCGGTTCGATCGACCGCTCTTGATCGAATATCTGCATCATCTCGGAATCCCCGCAGATGACGAAGCGGCGTACGGTCCCGGCATCGTCGTCCAGCAGCTGGTGGACTGGCCACGCCGGACAGTCTCCCTCGATCAAGCCCGAAGCGAGATCGGCCCATGACGACGCGCGACGTCCCGGCGCCCAAGGATCGCGAACCCCGACCTTCTTATCCGTAGACACAGGCATCGTGATCGCGACCTGCCCGCTTGCGCTCCTGCGGCCGTCGACCAGGTGCTCGCTGTCGTCCGACGGTGCTGGTCGTTGGGGTCACGCTGGGGTCAGCGCGGTGGGTTTGGACAGTCATCGAAGCTGGCGCTGCTTTGATGACTGCATGATGCCGCATCCGCTGGAGGCGAGACTTATGGACGAGCAGATGTCCGATTCCGATGGTCCATTGTCCGAGGCTGAGCACCGCGAGCTGCTGACGCTGCTGCATCGCTACTGCTCGTACGACCTCGATCAGTTCGAGGCGTGGCGGATGGATACCGACTACGGCGAGGTCTACGTCAACATCGGCCGGTACCCCATAGCGGGTGCATCACCTCAGACGTATCTCAAACTCCAGTTACCGAAGCCGTGACGCCTGCCTTGCAAAGGAACGTCGGGCTCGCACGCGGCCCTGAGCGTGAATCGTCCTCGCGTCTCAGCCCGGCTGTCGTGACCGTGGTTGACCGTTGCGGACCGTGATCGGCTCTGGCTTGGGGCACGCGGGGGGCACGCCGACCCCTCGTGGGGCGGTAACCTGACGCCTCTTTGGCAACCTTGTCGTCGCCACCCGAGAGGTGAGGTCGGTACCGGTGGACACCTTCGACGATGGTGCGATGAGTTCCAATCTGTTGAGTGAACGCTGGGGCCTGACGGGCGTCTCAGTGCTTGAACGGCTGCAGACCTACCCGACACGCTTTGTCGAGCGCATCGTGAGTGACCAAGGCTGCTTCGCAGTCAAGTTCGATGCTCAGCCCGATTCCGCAGCCGAGGGGTCGGAGCAAGTTCAGGCAGCTCTAGCGAGTGCGCTGCCGCGTCATGTCCCGGCCATGACGCCGGATCTGTCGGGGGCGCTGTACGTCGTCGACAACGGTCGTCGGGTGACCGTCTTCGAAGACATCAGTGGCGGACCGCCAGCATCTGGCACGGCGACGTGGCGGGGCTTGGGCGCCATCCTGGCTCAGATGCACGCCCTCCCTGCCGTCCCACGAGCGTTTGACATACCTGTCCAGGCGGGCGCGAACGAATTGGACCGCCTGGCGGATGACTATCCGTTCGCGGACGAGTTCCGCTTGCTAGCCCTGCGCATTTGGCGTATCTCCGAACAGCCGTCCGCGACCATCCACGGCGAGGTGAACCTGGGTAACGCTCGCCTGCGACCCGACGGTGATCTTGTGCTCGTGGACTGGGACGCAGCGGGAGTCGGTCCGATCGCCGTTGATCTGGGGTATCCGCTGATCTGCGTCTTCCACGACGAGGACCTCACCTGGCATGTCGATCATGCCACCGCGTTCTATGCCGGATACGCCGAGAACTGCGCGGCGGCTGTGCCCTCAGCCGAGCAGATCTTCGATGCAGCGCTCATGCACGCGTTGCGCTACCTGCGATTCTGGAACACCGCCAAGCGATGGGCCCGGGCACAGCATGCCGTGCGTCACGAAGCCAGACTCGTCGAGTTTCTGACACGTGCCCTCGACTCGTCTTGAGCTAATCTTGGCCCGGCAGGTCGCGTGAGTTCCGAGACCATTGCACGCCAGTCGCACTGGTCCTGCAGACTGACCACTCGTGGCAGTAGACAAGAAGTGGGTAGCGGTCGAGAGCGTCGTTCGAGCAGCCCTGGACGACCGGGATGTGCTGAAGCATCCGCCAGAGTCGGATGAGGACTGGATGTGGCTGCCGCCACCATCACGGACCACGTTGTTGCCGCGTTCGAGACGACACCGAGGGACGCTGTATGACCCTGACCTTCTGTTCCGTAGGCCGCTGAAGATCGTCCGGCCGTGTCCATCGACGTCCAGATCACGCGGGCTGGATGGGCTCGCTCAGATGGTTCCGTTGCCCGGCGTCCATAGTTGTCCAACGGCCCTGTTAGCAAAAGCGTTAGCAAACCTCGCCATGAGGATGGCCAGCTTGGAAGATGTCGAAACGGGCCGGCCGTGACCGCCGTATTGCGGAGATCGCTGGCCCTGAGCGGCCTGGAGTCCCCTCGTTGCACCTTCCGTAATGGCACGTGGATGGCACGCCTGACCCTTGGTCCCGAGCTATCGGTGCTGCGGTCGACGGCGGTCGCTCAGGCGTACGTCGCACCGGTTACGGGCAGTGGCGGCCAGCGGCGGCCGTTGGAGTTGGCGTACCTACTGCTGTACGACGCCGTGTTGGTGCGGTCGGAATACTGTCCGGCACCACTGCCCTGTTGTCATGTAACCTCCCCGGTCATGGTGCCGGCTGCGAACCTATCCGTGTGGCCGCTGCGCGGACTACGGTTGGTGTCGCGGGATCTCGAGCTGCGGTACCCAACGGCGGACGACATTGAGGTTCTTGTCCGCCTGGCCGGCCAAGCCGAGTACGAACCCTCCTTGCCGTGGATGGCTGGGCGCGACGGTTCTGGTCGCCTCGATTCGTCCGAGCAGCGTGCCCGGCGACTTCTCCAGTGTTTGTGGCGAGAACAGGGCCAGTGGAGTCCAGGAGGTTGGACGCTTACTCTCGCAACGGTGGTCGCCGGGGGAATCGTCGGGATGCAGCGCTTGTTTGCCACCCAGTTCCCGGTGCGGCGCGAGGTCGCCAGCGGGTCCTGGCTGGCAGCCGATCATCGGGGTAAGGGCATTGGGACCGAGATGCGCGCCGCCGTACTGCATCTCAGCTTCGCGGGCATTGGCGCTACCTATGCAAGGACGGAGGCCCGTGAGGACAACGCTGCCTCGATCGCAGTCTCACGCAAACTTGGCTACGTCGATGACGGTGTATCGGTATCGGTGGAAGATCGCCGGGCGGTCGCCTACCGACGTCTTCGTCTCGATCGTGACACGTGGTACTCCCAGAACTGCACACCGATCGAGATCCACGGTCTCCAACCCTGCATCTCCATGTTCGGCGCTGGTTGAACGCTGTTGGGCGGCTCCCAACCCGCCGGCGGACGGACGACACATGGGTTGGAATGGACTTGCTCAGTAGCCGGCGAGTGGGCTCTGACCTTCGAGGACGCGTGGGTCACTCGCTTAGTACGGGGGCCATGATCGGCCCCCGTATGGCTGGTGTGCCCCCCCCCGTACCTTCGTACGCTCGCGGTCATGTCCGATCTTCACGAACTTTTCGTTCGGTGGGCCCAGCGCACCTTGGGCCGTAACGCTCGCGTAGTCAGCAAGACGGCACTGAAACTGAAAACGACGCAGAAGACATGGCTGCTGCGGGTCGAACAGGCTCACGCGTCGACGAGCGTGGTTTTGAAAACCAGCCCGATCGAGTGGTACAGCGGGGGGCCGATGACAGAGGAGGTCGTCCTCCCGCTCGCCGAGGAACTCGGCCTTCCAGCCCCACGCCTGCTCGGGGTAGACGTCAACGAGCAGGCCGAGGTGACTGTGGTCTTGTCGACGCTGCTTCCTGGCGACAGCACGCTTCCAGCGGAGGCACCGCTGCTACGGCTGCGTTCGTTGGGCTCCGCTGCGGCAAGGCTCCACGCGATCCCGATGTCGGCCCGCCCCGGTTTGCCGCACCACAAGCGGCCGGTTCCGTACGACCCGTACGTTCCCGATCGTCGCGAAGGCAAGGCGCCGACGACTGCGTTGCTCGAGGAAGCCGACCGAGTAGTCAGCGCGATGCGGCCACCGGATGCCGACCCGGTGCTCGTGCATGGTGACTATCACCCAGGTAACACGATGTGGCTCGGCGATGCCTTTGTTGGATACATCGACTGGGATACCGCTGGTGTAGGTCGCCCCGGCATCGACTTGGGGTGGTGCCGGCTAGAGACTGCCCTGCACTATTCGGAGGAGGCCGCCGACCAGATCCTGCTCGGCTGGAGAGACGAGACCGGCGGGAATCGACGGGTACGCAGCAGCCGTCGAGCGCTGGTTGGACGAGACGCCTCGTGGCCTCGACGACGATGACAAGAAGGAGGCACTAAAGCTGCTGTTCAGACAGTCGCGTGTCGCACTGATCTACGGCGCAGCCGGCACGGGCAAGTCGACGATGGTCGACCATATTGCGACCTACTTCAACGACAAGTCGAAGCTGTTCCTCGCCCACACCAACCCGGCAATCGACAACCTAAAACGCAAGGTCACCGCCCAGAATTCGACTTTCCGGACGATCAGCAGCCAGATCTATAGGAGCGCCGCCGATCCGGAGTACGACCTCCTGGTCATCGACGAATGCAGCACGGTCAGCAACGCCAATCTGATAAAGGTCCTGGAGAAGACGTCCTTCAAGCTGCTCGTGCTCGTCGGTGACGTCTACCAGATCGAGTCCATCCAGTTCGGGAACTGGTTCGGCATTATCCGCTCGTTCATTCCGAGCACGTCGGTGTTCGAGCTTACGACGCCGTTCAGGACCAAGAACGAGTTTCTCCTGGGCTTCTGGGACAAGGTCCGGAACATCGACGACGACATCGCGGAGGCCATCGCCCGCTACGGCTACTCGACCGTGCTCGACAAGTCACTGTTCGAGGCTCAGCGGGAGGACGAGATCATCCTGTGCCTGAACTACGACGGCCTCTACGGGATCAACAACATCAACCGATTCCTCCAGAGCACCAACTCCGGCGCCGCGACCACCTGGCGCATCTCCACCTACAAGGTCGGTGATCCGGTTATCTTCAACGAGACCGAACGGTTCCGGCCACTAATCTACAACAATCTAAAGGGCCGGATCGTCGGCATTGAGCACGTTCCTGGGCAGATCCAGTTCGACGTCAAGCTCGATCGATCACTCAGCGAGTTCGACGTCGATGGTGGCGAGCTCGAATGGATTTCCGCCTCGACCGTGCGCTTCTCCGTCTACGACTACGACACCAGCGACGAGGACGACGACTCGGTGAACACGGCCGTGCCGTTCCAGGTGGCCTACGCGGTGTCGATCCACAAATCGCAGGGTCTTGAGTACGACTCCGTCAAGATCGTCATCACCGACGCCAACGAGGATGACATCACGCATAGCGTCTTCTACACGGCCGTCACCAGGGCACGTGAGCGCCTGAAGATCTTTTGGACGCCGGAGACCCAGCAGGCCGTGCTCAACAGCCTCCAACGGAGCACCAGCCCTAAGGATGTCGCGCTTCTGTCCAGCCGTCGCGGCCTCACGCCGGTCGCAGGGTCTCGGAGAGCCTCCTAGCCGCGCGGTGCGATGGGCGGGCATCTGGAGAACGCCGTCACTCTGGAGCGTCGACTCGACCGCCCGGCATCCGGCAAGCGGTCATCATTGGAAAGGAACAGATCAAGGGTCGGTGGCACGGCTGGGCTCGTGGCGCGCCGATCCCGGGGCGTGAAGAGGTTCCGCGCCGCTGGTGTCAGGTGCGCGAGTCGTCTACCAGGAACGGCAAGCCCTGGCGAAGGTTCGACACGGCGGCCGAGGAAGGCCACAGACCGCGTGCTCGACAACGAGAGGGCGCCCGACCATCAGTGACCGTATCGTGCCCGCCGAAACGCCGACCCACCCCTTCGGCGGGCACGGGTGACAGCCAGACCTCTCATGTGTGCGTTATGGGCGTGGCGTGCGGGAGGCGGTGAGCCAGCACGCTGAAGTAGCGTTCGTGTCTCCATGCTTCGCGATCGCCGATCACGTAGAGTCGGCGTTTGGCGCGACTTACGGCAACGTTCAGCAAGTTGGGCCTGCTGGCTGCCCAGCGGCGGGCTCCTGGGCGTTGCGGGTCGCTGCCAAGCACGAGGACCACGATCTCGGCTTGTCTTCCCTGGGCAGTGTGGATAGTCCCTGCGACAACGCCCGGATAGCGACGGCAATGCTCCCGAATACGTTGGGCGACGTCGCGGAACGGACCGATGACCAGGACCTCTGTCATGTCGAAATCCAGAGCGGCCAAGGTACGGAGAATCCGATCGAGCTGTCTGCCTTCGTCGTGTCTCCAATGACCTTGACCGCGGCTTGAAGCGACGTCTATCCACTTCGACTCCGGCAGGGTCGGGTAGTCCTCCCTGAAATGGTCTTCCCATACAGAAGAAGTGCCGTCGATCATCAGACCCTCGTAGGCCATGTCGTTGACGATGCCGAACATAGGCCTGCCGCAGCGGCGGTGTACGGTCAAGGGAGCGCCGACCCAGATCCGCTTGTCATCGCCGGGGAGCCAGGTGCCCAAATCGTTAAGCCGGTCAGCCAGCCTCTGGACTGAGCTTCGGCTCGTCAGCCACTCCTCACCAACACCATGGTTGCGCCGGATTGCCTGCTCGGCCCGGAATGGCAGGTCGACGATTGGTTCGAGCTGCAGTGGGTCGCCGAGTACAACAGCTCGTCGACTTCGCCACAGCGCACCTACAGCGCCTTGGGGGACGGCCTGTCCGGCCTCGTCGACGAACAGCCATCCGAGGTCTTCCTGCTTCAAGTGGGAGAACAGACGAGCGAAGGAAGCAAACGTTGTGGAGACCACCGGAACAATGAAGAACAGCGCTTGCCACGCCGCAAGCGCGGCGCCTTTCGGAAGGTTGTCCGGCGCTTGTCCGTCAAGGATGTCGGCAACTCCGTGCAGACTCTGTCGCATCTTGACAGGCATGTGCTCCAGGAACGCCCTGTGCAGCTGCAGCGCCTGTAGAAACAGCTCTGTGCGTGCCCTGTTCCATTCCGCGTCGGTCCATAACGCACAAAGCTCCCGCTCCGTACGGTCCTGCCGCCACCGCTCGTCGGGGAACTGCGGACCGAGCTTGTGACGAGCCTGCTCGATCACGTCGTCCACAGCGGCGAAATCCCGCTCGCAGCGCCGCAGCGTTGCCTCTGCCTGATCTACAGAGTGCTCGGCACTCTGAACATCATGCGCCAGCTGGCTCATGTCCCCGAGGACTGCGCTAAGTGCCCGCTCCGCGGCGCTGACCTCGCTGGCCAGCTCGCTATCGCGGCGTCGCCATTCACGCATGGAGCGACCCAGCGTCGTCAGCCACTCCCAGAATCCTGGCTGGAACTGCCGATGCTCGCGTCGCAATCCAACGCTTCGTTCGTGCTCGTGCTGCCGCATTTGGGCCGCGCGTTCGGCTCCAGCGAATCGCCTTTGCGCGTTATAGAGCCGCTCCGTGGCTGCGACTAGGGCTAGTACGGCGTGGCGTTAATGATTGGACGGTTGTTCCTGGGAGGATGCTGGTATGGCTCATCCTCCTGCTGCGGCGTTGGTGTTGCATGACGGTGATCGGGACGTTCTTGGTTCGTGGGTGCGAT